>JABIRP010000066.1 GCA_018699735.1 Rhodospirillaceae bacterium
ATTTGGAGATGGACCTGGAGCCGGTCCGACTGGCCCCTTTGCTTGAGGAATGTGTTTCGCTTATGGGACCTCGGGTTGATGAGGACTCGCTCAGCCTCACGCTGGATATGACAGAGGGTCGAGATGCCGTGGTCCGCGCGCAGCCGGTGCGCTTGAAGCAGGTAATTTTAAACATCCTCAGCAATGCGGTGAAGTACAACTGGAAGCATGGCCGGATCGACGTGTCCGTAAAACCAGGTCCGTCACCGAACCGCTGGCGGGTCTTGGTGCGCGACACGGGGCGGGGTATCCCCGAAGAACGACGTGAGGAGATCTTCGAGCCGTTCAATCGCCTGGGCCTGGAGCAGGTCGACAACGAAGGCGCGGGCATCGGCCTGGTTATTAGCCGCCGCTTCATTGAATTGATGGAGGGGGATCTTGATTTCTTCAGCACCGTTGGGGAAGGCAGCACATTCTGGTTCGAACTAGGCGCCGACGATTTCACAGAGGGTACCGAGCGCAGATCAGATCTGGAAAGTCCGAACGGTGAAGTGCTGCCGGCTCAGCCGGTGGACCGGACGGTATTGTACATCGAAGATAATCCGGCAAGCCTTCGGCTGGTGACCCACCTTTTAACTCGGATTGACGGCATTCAATTAATAGCGGCGGTGACGCCTGGCCAGGGTCTTAGTCTGGCTGCCAAGCACAAACCGGACTTGGTCTTGCTGGATATCAACCTTCCTGAAATGGACGGGTATGAAGTCCTGAACCGGTTACGCCAGGGAATTGTCCCGCGCGAGACGCCGGTGATCGCCGTGACCGCAGGCGCGATGGCAACTGACCGACAAGCGATAGCAGCGGCCGGTTTCGATGGATGTTTCTACAAGCCAATTCAGGTTCGCGAATTTCGGCGGGCGGTCACCGAATACCTCGGCATGGTGAATTGATAGCCAGCTCTTGCCTGCGCATTATTCGAATACCACTGCGGCCGATCCCAGCCCTTCCAATTCGATAGTGATTGTGCACGCATGGTCGAGGAAGATCGTTTTGACAACCGAGCCAAGCATGACGAATTCACCTGCCCGAAGTGGGCGGCCGAGCGCAATCCTGTGATTGGCGAGCCAAGCCAATGCGTCGAGCGGATGGCCGAGAATATCGGAACCGACACCGCTTCCCGCCGGCTCGCCGTCAATGTGAACTGTGCCGCGAACGGCTGCGAGATCAAGGTCCCGGAACTCGGGATTGGGGCGTCCAAGCACCACGCCTGCATTGAAGAAATCATCTGCTATCAGAGTTGGAGCGGAAAGTGCTGAGTAGTCCTCATACCGGTCGTCGACCAACTCGATTGCTCCGGTCAAGGCCTCTACCGATGGCGTGACACTCGTGCGGTCATACGGCATTTCGGCACCGGGAAGATCCCGGCCGAGTATTGCGGCGATTTCACGTTCGACGCCGATATGATGGTGGTCCGCGAGCCCGATCCGGGCCTGCTCGTGATGCACGGTCGAGGCAAAAATTTCCCCGGCACATGGATGGTCGATGCGTAAGAACTCCTGCATCACCGGTGTTGTGCAGCCAATCTTGTGGCCGACCGTGGGCCCGTATCCTTCCGCCGTCAGCATGTCATGCAAAGTGAACTGGATGGCATAGGCATCGGTTTGGTTGGATGGCTCCAGGTCAGTCGGCGGTGCCGGTGTCGGCGGACCCCCTAGACGAGCCCGTGCGAGGAAACTCGCAGTCGCGTTCAAGATGTCCGGCGGCATCGGACGCTGGCTCTTGCGTCCACTCATGCACCCACTCATGCACCTGTGGCCTCTTTCAGGATTGACGCGGCAGCATCCGCCATCACCTGGCAGCCTCGGACGATATCTGCGTCGTGGCTATCTTCGGCAAAATCGTGGCTGATCCCGGCGATCGATGGAATGAACAACATGGCGCATTCGAGCTTGGCCTGCAGCACCATCGGGTCATGACCGGCCGCGCTCGGCATATGCCGCCATTTACCCGGGGCGTTTACGTCGGCCGCTCTGGCGAGATGCGCCTGGAACCCGTCGTTCATGAAACAAGGTCGGATTGGCGCCCGGGCAGGCTCGACCTCGACTTTGATCTTGCCGCGGCTTTCGATATCAACCGTTATATCGGCGATGATCTTCTGAAACGCGTCGAGCACAGCCTCGTCCTGGTCGCGCATTTGCAATGACAGTTCGGCAAACCCCGGGACGATCGAGACAGCACCCGGTTCGATCTGAACTTGTCCCATGGTCCAGACGGTGGGCTCGGTCGCGACCTTGGGAAATTCCTGATTGATGCGGTATGCCATCTCGTAGAGACCGGTCGCGGCGTCGCAGCGTCGAGCCATGGTCGTGGTGCCGGCATGGTTCTGCTGACCGTGGAAGCGGATCCGCATACCGCGAATGCCAACGATGGCAGTTACCACGCCAATATGTTCGCCCGCATCTTCGAGATAGGCGCCTTGTTCGATATGGGCCTCCAGATACCCGACATAACGACCGTCTACATGGGTGATACGCGGCGTATCAGCGAGGCCAGCGGCGGTGATCGCGTCGGAGAGGACAGTGCCATCGCGGCCGACGGCCTCAGCCTCCATCTCCGGCGTAATTCCACCAACATAGGAGCGGCTGCCAAGGCAACTCATGAAGTTGCTTTCCTCGTCCTGCCAGGCGATGGCATCGATGGCGAGATCTTTGGTGTCGGCGTCTTCGCCGAGCGCCCGCGCGATTTCTAGGCCGTAGATGACACCAAGCGCGCCGTCGAGCCAACCGCCGCGCGGTTGGGTGTCGGAATGCGAGCCGATGAGGAGTGCCGGCCCGGAATTGCGTGAGCGGCCGAGCACGTTACCAACCCCATCGATCGTTGTTTCCAAGTTGGCTTCCTCGTATCGCCCGGCCAGCCAGCGCCGGGCCTCCATGTCCGCCGGGCTCAGCGCTGGGCGAACAACGCCGTTCTCGACGGCTCCGATCGTACGCAGGTGGCGCAAGTCGGACATAAGCCGTTCGGCGTTGATACTCGGCATCATCGTTCTCCTAGGTTTATATATTTGGCGCTATCGTATGCGGGCTGAGGGCTGGGAAAAAGGACCATGACTTCATGAATGAAAAAGCAAAAGGTGGCAAGTCGGTCTATGGCTCCGCTGTCGGGATCCTCGTGCTCCAGGCTCGGTTCCCCAGGATCGTGGGCGATGTCGGTAACGCGGAAACCTGGCCATTTGCCGTTCACTACAAGGTCATAGACGGTGCCAGCCCTGATCGGGTTGTGCGTCACCGTGCCGAAGGCCTACTCGATGCCTTTATCGACGGCGCCCACGAATTGGTGGCGATGGGGGCCGATGGGGTCACAACCACATGCGGTTTTCTTTCCCCTTTTCAGAACGATATTTCGGCCGCCGTTGGGGTTCCAGTCGCTACTTCATCATTGATGCAATATGGCGCGGTTCAAGCCTTGTTGCCACCGGGCAAGCGGGTCGGGATACTAACGATCTCGAAGGCCAGCCTCAGTGCCGAGCATTTGTCGGCCGCTGGTGTTCCACTCGATGCGCCGGTTGTTGGCATGGACGAGCAGCCGGGGGAATTTGTCAGGGCCATCCTTGGCGATGAACCCGAGCTTGACGTGATTGCTGCCGAGCGTGACCTCTTGAAAGCTGCGACGGCGTTGGTTCGGTCTTGTCCAGAGACCGGTGCCATCCTGCTTGAGTGCACTAACATGTGCCCCTTCTCGGCCGCCATCGCTGAAGCTACGGGGCTTCCGGTGTTCGACATGGTGGGGTTCGTGACTTGGTTTCAAGGCGCCTTGAGGCCTCGGCAATACTAGGGCGTGGGCTCATAATCGTGATGCCATAGTAGGATGACGGCGCGCATTCGATATTCTCAACGCCGAGGCGGTAGCCAATCAGACTTGATCAATTTTGCGCCGCGTCCCTGCGGGTCCTATTCCACGATACCCTTGCCGCCATCGTCGAGTTGCTCGGGCCGGTGCCAATAGTGGAATTGCGGCGTCCAATCCGACTGTTCGACGCCGGCGAGCGCTAGAAAGTGCCAAACGGGCGAGTACAGATCTCCAGGACCGAAGTAGGTACGACCACGGCGCGCGACCTTTTTGCCTCTTCGCACGTAGATCGCAGCACCCGGCATGTTCGCATGATCGCCCATCCCGCATTGCTCGGCCATATAGTCGCCGCCAAGATGTGAGGCCATTCGGAACTTCCAACCCCGGTCCAGCGCCATGCGCCGCTGTGTCTCCGGAGGATCCTTTGAGACCAAAACGACAGCCATCGCATTCTCCAGATGACCGAGAACCCCGTTAATCCCATCGGCCCATAAACTACAATAGCGGCAGCCCTGGCCCATGTTGTGGATCACCATCATCTGCTCGCGACCGGCAAACAGATCCGACAGGCCGATCTCCCCCGTCGTGGTTTGAAATACGTAGTCCTTGACCTCGATTTCGTCCTCGTCACGACGCAGCGCCGCCAGTTGGCGCGATTTCTCCATGATTTCGAATTCAAGCTCCTCGGCCTTGGTCATCTAGGACTCCTTCTCGGATCTGAGGCATTTACACATGTGCGACCTGATCGTATCACGACCCTAATAACGACCGTCACCCCGCGCTTGTGGAAATCGGGCGGGCGACCAGACCGATCCAGTGTCCCGAGTTGGGCAGAGATGATGGTTGCGCACGACAAACTGGCTGAGACGGCTGGTGAACTGGACGCGTCGTGCGAAATTGTTCGTCGCACGAGGCGTTATTGATCGGCCCGAATGTCTCTCCCTAGCGCTTCAGAGACACTCTGACCGGCTAGTGCGATGTCCGGAATGCGCCTAACCGGGGACATTGGCCTTGGTCGCATAGACGTCTCAGTATGACCCGACTGAGACACTTTGTTCCGATGGCCGGGTGAGTTCGGATATGAGACGTCTTATTACGATACCCAGGGCAACTCGATCGCTTGTCCGTCCGGCAGGAACACCTCGACGGGTGAAGTGGAGAAAATCCCGACAAGTTCCATTGACCCCACACCGGTATTGATAATCTGATGCTCCGCGTTGCGGGGCACAACGAGGGTGGTATCCGCATTGAATTGATGCACCTCTCCGCCAAGGTGCAGTTCACCGCTGCCGCTCCGTATCAACACAACTTCTTCACAATCGTGACGATGCGGCGGTGTCGCACCACCAGGTTCTATATGCTGTGACCAGACGGAAAGGTGCTTCAAGCCATTCTGTGAGCCCGCGAGGGTAACATGTTCGATGCCCGGCAGGGCCGCCCGAGGAAGTTCTGCGTTTTTGAGGATTGTCATCGTTTTCTCCTTTCATGTCTGCGATGGCCTGAGCCATGGCTGAATGTCGTTCGTTTGTTCTTGAGCAACAGTATGGCCTAGAACACTTGACGAATTAATGGCCCTAATAGTACTTTTATTTATGAATAAAAGTTGCCAATATCCAGCTCTTCGCCGTGCTTAGTCTCAATCTCATTGCGGCGTTCGTTTCGGCGGCACGTCATGAAAGTTTCGCAAACGCGGCACGCGAGTTGGGGATAACGCCGTCCGCAGTCGCAAAAAATATTTCCAGCCTAGAGGCTGAATTGGGTGTGCGCCTGTTTCATCGCACGACACGGCGGGTCAATCTGTCCCCGGATGGTGATGAGTTCTATTCGCGCTGCCGGCAGATTCTGGAAGATGTCGAGGCACTTGAGGCCTCTGCCGTGAAAAACCGAAGCAACGTGCGTGGCACTCTGTCCATCGACGTGCCGATTACCTACGGTCGCCAGGTCGTCTTGCCTTTACTCCTGCGGCTGCAATCCCACCACCCAAATCTTAAGGTCGACGCACGGTTCTCCGATAGGATCTCCGATATCGTTAAGGACGGCGTCGACGCCGCCGTGCGGGTTGGCCCCCTAGAGGATTCCACCCTGATTGGGCGAACGTTCGATGAGCAAGTCATTTGGACCTGTGCAAGCGATAGCTACCTCAAGGAACGTGGACGACCAGAAACACCGGGCGATCTGGCGCAGCACAATTGTTTAACCTTCCGTCTCCCGCGCAGCGGGCGCGACCGGCCGTGGCAGTTCAACGACGGACGAAGCGCGTTCTCGCTCACGCCGAGGAGCAATATCCGGTTGGGAGATGGGGAAGCGCTGGTCTGTGCGAGTGAAGCAGGCATGGGAATCATCCAGGTCCCCAGCTATATGGTCGAGACCGCGGTGGCTCGCGGCACCTTGGTGGAAATCCTGCAAGAACACCGACCAGCACCAACGCAGATCATGTTGGTCTATCCCAGCCGCCGTCACGTTCCGCCGCGATTACGCGCGCTTATGGAGCTGCTTGACGAAATCTAGCGACAACGAAGCACGTGGAATTGCGGCCGCGGTGGGAAAATGCCCCTCCCGGACCGGAGTTTTGACAAATTGCTTAGGGGCCACGATGGCCGTTCTTGGCACTTCAGCGACATGCCGGCTGTTGGGTGTTATGTCCGCAAAGCATTCAATATCGGACCTCAACCTTAATTGCGTAAGTGGCTACTCATGACCCAGTCCAGCCATCCAATAGCGGACAATTCGCCGTTAAGCTTCGCGGTTTGGAGAAGCTGCTGCAAAGCATCCAGCCGCAGGGGCGGGTCATGGCAACCGTCAAGTGACCATCAGTCCGAAGATCTTAAGGAGTAGGGCTCCGACGACCGCGCCAATCACGATCCACATAATGAACCCCTTCTTGGTTCTGTTCCAAATCGCCGCGATTATGGCGCCGATGATCGCGCCAACTAAACCACACATCACATAAAAGGCGATAAGGAGATCAGTGTAATCCCCGCCGGATACTCTCCCTCCTGACTTATCCCAACGCATTGCGTTCTCCACATGTGTTTGCTGTTGCCTGTATTCGACAGACGCTTCCATTTAACCCAATACGAGATTGTTCCAACGCTACGGGTAACGGGATGGGTCACTCAAAAAATTGCGGCAGCGCATTTCAAGTGCCGTACCTTGTTCAAGTCCCGATTATCTAAATACATTGATTGTGGAGTTGAAAGTATTCGTTCGTTAATCAAGATCTCAACAGACAGGCGCAATTCTGTTCTTGGCACATCAGCGACATTGTCGGCGAGGCCATTGATGTCCGAAGCTGCACCAGAAGCCCACATCGCCCAGCCGTGGTTTATGAGTCATGGCCGAGATAGAAGAAGGTAACAGTCAGCTTCTCCGATAAAAGCAGACTGTCCCTTCTTTTATGCGTCTTTACCTTCAACCCGGCAGAATTTTGCCAGGATTCATGATGTTGTCGGGGTCCAGTGCTGTTTTGATCGCGCGCATCAAATCCAAGGCACCGCCGTGCTCGGCCTCCATGAAGTGGATCTTGCCTCGGCCGACCCCGTGCTCGCCGGTGCAGGTGCCGTCCAGGGCCAAGGCTCGCAACACCATGCGGTCGTTGTGGTCATGCGCGCGCTGGATCTCGTCTGGATCATTCGGATCCAGGCAATAACCGAGGTGGAAGTTACCGTCGCCGACATGACCGACGATACCGCCGACGAGATTGCTTTCCTTCAGGTCGCGCATGCTTTCAAGAATACACTCCGCCAGACGTGAGATCGGGACGCAGACATCCGTTGCCATCACGCGACCACCGGGACGCAGGCCCTGGATTACGTAGTGTGAATTGTGTCTGGCCTGCCAAAGTTTGTTGCGCTCCTCTAACTGGCTGGCCCACTTGAATTCGGTTCCGCCAAGTTCACCCGCAATGCCCTGCACGGTCTCTGCTTGCTCTCGCGTGCCCGCTTCGGTGCCATGGAATTCGAAGAACAGGGTGTTCTTGGGCTCGTAGCCTTCCAACCCCTCCTTCGAGATCGTTGCGGCCATGATGGTTTCTTCCAGGAGTTCGACCCGTGCGATCGGCACACCAGATTGGATTGTCATGATCGCCGTGTTGACCGCATCGTCGAGGCTCGGAAAAGCGCAGACGGCAGCGGAAACCGATTCCGGGACTCCATAAAGTCGGAGTGCAATCTCAGTGATTACGCCGAGCGTCCCCTCGGAGCCAACCAGCAGCCGGGTCAAATCGTAACCCGCAGCGGATTTCTTGGCCCTCCGGGCAGTCCGGATGATACGGCCATCTGCCATGACGGCGGTCAAAGAAAGGACGTTGTCGCGCATCGTGCCGTAACGCACCGCATTGGTACCGGAAGCCCGGGTCGCCGACATGCCGCCGATCGAAGCGTCCGCACCAGGGTCGATCGGGAAGAACAACCCGGTATCGCGCAGGTACTCGTTCAACTGCTTGCGGGTGACGCCGGCCTGAACCCGGCAATCAAGGTCCTCGACATTGACCTCCAGCACCTGGTTCATGCGGGTGAGGTCGATGCAGATACCGCCATGAACCGCTCCGACATGGCCCTCCAAGGACGTGCCGGTGCCAAACGGGATGACGGGGATTTTTTCAGCGGCGCAGAGGATCACGATCTCGCTCACCTCTTCGGTCGTCTCGACGAAGGCGACGGCATCCGGCGGTAAGGTTTCGTGATAACTCTCGTCATGCCCATGTTGATCGCGCACTGCAGCCGAGATCGATAGCCGTTCGCCGAGTATTCCGCGGATGGCATCGACAACTCGAGTGACGGCGGTCTCGTCGGTGCTGGTCTCTCTCGCCTGCATGATGTTCAATCCCGGCTGGTTTGAGTTCTGATTTGAGTGGAAGATAGGGCACACCCGTTTGTCCAGCAAGGAGCGGCCATGACCTTGGAGCCGGAGATGCACGCGTTTATCGCGCGCACGGAGTCTTTCTACGCTGCGAATGCGGTGGAACTGTCCGTCGCCGAACAGCGTGAGATGTATCGACGGCTCTGTCAGGAATTTACGCCGGACCGGCCGATGGGGGTCTTGAGCCATGATGCAGAGATCGAAGGCCCCGGTGGGCCAATTCCTGTGCGCCATTATTATGCCGACGCGAGTAAAGGGGCCGAAAAGGCCGGCCAGGACAAAGGACCGCCTGCCTGTGTCCTTTACCTGCATGGCGGCGGTTTCGTCGTTGGTGATCTCGACAGCCATGATTTCATCTGCGCCCATTTTGCAGCGGAGACCGGCGCCAACGTGATAGCCGTCGACTACCGGCTCGCGCCCGAGCACAAATTTCCGGCCGCCTTCGAGGATGCTCTGGCGGCTTATCGGGCCGTTCGTGGCCAACCGGAGCGCTGGGGTATTGATGCTGAACGCATTGTCGTTGCGGGGGACAGCGCCGGTGCCAATCTGACGGCAGCCGTGGTGCTCGCTTCACGCGATGACACAGGGCCGCGGGCGGTGGGTCAGATTCTGTTCTACGGGCGTTTTGGTTGGGGTTTCGATTTGCCGTCATTCCAGACGGAAGCTGACGCGCCGCTCCTCACCACAAGTGACGTTCGGTACTACCGAAAGGTCTATTGCGGGCCGGACGCCGAGCCGGATCCGCGCCATAGCCCCCTGACAGCGACCGGGTTATCCAGGTTGCCCCCAGCGTTGCTGCTTCCCGTCGAGCATGACCCTCTTCGCGATGAGAGTTTTGCCTATGGCGAGGCGTTACGCGCAGACGGTGTTGATGCCGAAGTCCATTTGGGGGTTGGACTGGTTCATGGCTCGTTGAGAGCCCTCCATACCAGTCCTGGCGTGCATAAAATGGTCGATCTTGCGGTGTCGGCAATCAAGACCTGGGCGCGATGAGGTTGCAAATAGCGGTCGGCGATGTTGCGTGACTAAGAGGTAACTTGGGGGGGTATGAGAGGTTACTCGAACCGGCTTTTGGCTTTGTCGCGGGCCTTATTCTTGTCCTCGACGCCGTAAATCAGACCGGCGGTAACGAACGCTATCGAAAGACCAAGCGCTGTGAGCGTCGAGCCGAGGCCCCAAATTGGCCCGTATGTTCGCCAAATGTGCAAGACGCCATACCAGAACGAAGCGAAGGATGCGACCGCCGCCATGAGCAGGAAGCCAATCCGCATGCAAAGGCCGCCGATGCGATTGGCTGACATCAGCTCTCGGAAGGCGGCGCTCGCCTCGGCGTCTTTGATCGCCTTGGTGATTTCCTTGTGCGCTGTTTTCGACCAGTCGCGGTAGTTCATCCCGGTCTTCCCGTCCTCGCGGTCGGGATTGAGGATCGCCTCTTTCAACTCGTCGACGATGTCCTGGGCCCGCGCCTCGGCCGGGCGTTTCTTCAAACTGGGGAAGGGAGCGCGGACCTCGCCCTCTTCTTTGTCACCGTTCCAGGCTTGGAACCCGGGCGCGGTCGGTTGCGGCGACGGGCTGCCGCCAAATCCGTCGGCCGAGAAATAGGGTCTGTGTGTCGGTCGGCGTTGGCCCATGGTCGCTGTTCCGTTCGCGTTCATTCGCATTCGTCGATGATCCTGTCATGAAAGTAGCGGTTCAGGGTCTGCCGCGCGAGGGGGTCGAGATCTTTAAATGCCACAGCGAGTTCCGGCGTGTCTTCCTCGCGCCGTCTTACCTCGGCCTCAGTCTGAAACAATGCACCCGGGCCGGCGGTCGGCACCAGGACGCGCAGATCCGCATCGTCGGGTGGTGCCAAGTCACCGTAATAGTCGGCAATCTTGACGCCGCTGAGGCTCCAATTGGTGATGGCATAGGGCGTGTTGCCGATGACCACGGTCATTGGTGCTTGCAAGCGCTGAGCCTGGCGTCGGTCGTCCGAAAGTTCTGTGTCTCGGGACTGGGGGAGTGACATGGATCTGGGACCTCCAATAAAGGGCTTTTCGTGGGTCTGCCTTTGGTACCAGATCTAAAGCAACCTTCGTGCCACTATCCTAAGTCCGCGTCCCGGTCGACTGGAGGGAGAGCCGGGGTCTCGATCAGTTGTCCCTGTGCGCTCTCGATGAGGCCCCGGATAGCCGCTTTGCGCCGTCCGGGGAGCGGTGAGGGATTAATGCGGAAGATCTGCGTCGGGCGTGTGTCCTATCTCCTCAGTGATGCCGCGCGGTTTGGCCGCGAGATGGCCAGGCTGGGCGGGTCGATACGTCTTTCGATCCGCACGCGCTGCAGCGCATACGGGCGCCAACCTCAGGCACTGGGAAATCGGGACCGAGTTGCGAGATTAGCATCTGGGTTGCGGCCTCGGCACTGTGGCCGCAGCGATTGCACCAGCAAAAAACGCCGACCCCAGCTTGGGTCAGGTCGCCAAGGCAGGTGGCCCGCCGTCGCCGGTCCTGCTGGTCCAGCCATCGCTCCTTGAACCGTCCCATTCACCTGAGGCCTTGTGTGTGTTCCGAGAGCTAGAACATAACAAGAACATCAAGTTGAAACAAGCAGCTCTCACGGCGAATTCTGGTGTCAACTTCCAGAATATTCGGTGAAGCCGTCAACCGAGATGATCTGTCCGTTCACCTTGCCGGCACCGTCGGATGCCAGAAATACCGCCATATCGGCGATCTCGTCGGCCTGGATGAAACTGCGCATAGCGGATTGATCAGCGTAGCCTTGGCGAATGTCGCTCTCGGTGCGGCCGGTGACGCTGGCTTCAGCGGCAATCACCCGATCCATACGGGGCCCGTCGACCGTGCCGGGGCAAATGCAGTTGGCCCGCACGCCATGCGGCCCGAGTTCCAACGCCAGGGTTTTAGTCAAACCAACCACGGCCCATTTGGCGGCAGAATAGGGCGAGCGATTGGCATAGCCGTAGAGCCCGGCGGTGGAGCTGATGTTGATGACGGCCCCGGATCCGGCCGCCTTCATCGCCGGGACGACCTGGCGCAGGCAGAGGAACGAGCCGTCGAGGTTGATCGCGATGCATTGTTTCCAATCGTCGAAATCGAGTGTCTCGATTGGCCCCGAAGGTCCTGAAATGCCGACATTGTTGACCAGAACGTCGAGGCCACCGAAGTCGGCCAGGACACCGCTGACCGCGTCCGCAACTGCGGTTTGATCGCCCATGTTAACGATCGAGCCGCTGAGTGCGTCGTCGGTCTTGGCTCGTCCGACGGCTGCGACATCGATATCGAAAACATGGACGCGCGCGCCCTGATCGCGGAATGCCCGGGCGATAGCGAGGCCGATCCCGGCGGCCCCTCCGGTGATCAGGACCCGGCGATCGGATGATGAAGTCACGGGTGTCTCCGTTTCTGGATGATCAAAAGACTCCGGCCTCAAGACCGGCGGCCATCAATTGGCCAAGCTCGTGACAGTCATCGACGAATTGCGGTTGAAAGTCACCCCGACAAATCAGCGGCTCTTGGATCTGCCGCCATCGCAATCCGGTCAAGATCGTCTCAAGCGCGCGCCTTGTGCCAGTGCCGTCATGACCGGCGCGGATATAGATTGCTACCGGCAGGCCTTGGGTATGTTCCAGGCACGGATAGTAGCTGCGATCGAAAAAGTCCTTCATCGCGCCGGCCATGTATCCAAGATTCTCGGTCGTCCCAAGAATAATTCCGTCCGCCGTGAGCACGTCTTCGGGCCCGGCTTCAAGCGGTGGCCGGCAAATTGTCTCGATGCCTTCGATGTCCGGGGATCCGGCGCCCGCCAGAACGGCGTCGCGCAAGGCTTGGGTATTATCCGAAGGGGCATGCGCCACGACGAGCAAGCGGCGAGTTGTAGCGTTTGCCGCTGAAGGCAATGGTCTGGCCTAACCCGAAACCAGCCGAGGCAGCTTTTCGAATTTTGAAAGAACGTCTGACAAAGAAGCCGAGGACGCCAGTTTTCGAGGGCCTTGGAAGAGCACGAAAACCGGTTTTGGTTGGCCTTTGCGCTGCGACTTTCCAATCGAGAACAATGGAGTTTCGTGGGTATGGCGGAAAATCGAAAAGACCGCCATGTGCTCATTATGATCGATCGCATAGTCCCGCCATTCGCCGGAGATCACGCGACTGCTATAGAGAGAGACAAGCTGGCGAAGCTCGCGCGCATCGAAAAAAATGCGCTTCGGTGCATCGCGTCGGGACTTGAGACGAATAAGATCCGACATGGTCGGTAACCGGCTCCCCACATATCAATTTCGCTGCCAATAGTGTCGACCAAAACGCTAGCTTCGTAAAGAGAGAGCATTGTCTCCCAACATATCCCCCTGGGTGTTTGATTTCGGCGCCGTCGCCATGTAGGTTTCCTGGCCTTTAGGCGGTGGTGCCAAAGGGCTTGGAAACCGGGATCGAGTGATCGATCGGAGAGAGCCGTGGCAGACATATTTCAAGAAGTCGACGAAGAACTCAGGCAGGATCGCGCAAATAAGCTGTGGAAGCAGTATGGCGCTTATGTCATTGCGCTGGCGGTTGCGATCGTTGTCGCGATCGGCGGGTACAGGTTTTGGCAGGATTATACCCGTAAACAGGCAGAGGAGCGCTCGGCCGGATACGAGGTCGCGATCCAGATGGCGGCTGCCAACAATACCACCGCCGCGATCGAGGCGTTGGCCAAGCTCGCCGAGGACGGCGGCGCCGGATATGGCACGCTCGCCCGATTGCGTCAGGCGGCAATTGCAGCAGAGCAGGGCGACGCCGAGGGAGCCGTGTTGATGTACGACAAGGTCACCGGTGACGACAGCGCGCCGGGGCTTTATCGGGATCTCGCCCGGTTGTTGGCAGTGATGCATGCGATGGACAGCACGGATCAGGCCACGCTGGTATCCAAACTTGAACCGCTGCTCGTTGCCGGAAATGCCTGGCGACCGCTGGCGGCGGAAGTCACGGCCGTTTTGGCGATCAAGTCGGGCGATCTTGCGGCTGCGCGCAAGACCCTTGGTGCATTGGCTGACGATGCAACAGCACCGGCCCGACTGCGCGCCCGGGCGACCGAAACACTCAAGGCGATCGGCGGTTGAGCAGGAGCTCAATCTCGTTCGGCGATGTTTATCGGGTATTCGCCGTAAGCGCAGTACTCGTCTTGGCGGGCTGCGGTTCCGGATTTTTGGGCGAAACCGAAACCAAGGCACCACTCAAGGGCGATCGAATTCCGATCATGTTGGTCGATCGCGAAATAGCGGCGGATCCAGCAATCGAGAGCCTTGAAGTTCGGTTGCCGAAACCGATGATTAATCGGGATTGGCCACAGCCTGGCGGCGATGCCAGCCATGTGGTCGGCCATCCGCAAACCGCAGATGTTCTGAGCGAGGCTTGGTCGAGCGATATCGGCGAGGGTGGCGGTGACCTTTCAAACCTGGTGACAGCGCCAGTGGTCGTCGAGGGCCGGGTTTTCACCATCGACGCCAACGGCGTTGTCTCGGCATTCGCTACCGACGATGGCCGACGCCTTTGGCATTTTGAGACCAAGCCGAAAGACGAAGAGGAAACCATTTTCGCCGGCGGCATCACTCTGGGAGAGGGCCGCTTGTTCGCGATGACCGGCTATGGCGAAGCTGTGGCCTTGGATCCTGAGTTTGGCGAAGAGGTTTGGCGTGTACGCCTGCCTGGCTTGCCGCGAGGCTCTCCGACCGTCGCCGAGGGTCGGCTGTTCGTCACGACCAAACAAAATCAGATGGCCGTGATGTCGACCGAGGATGGCAGCAAGCTCTGGTCGCATGCCGGTATTAGTGAGGTATCCGCCCTTCTTGGCGGCGCCAGTCCGGCAGTTGGCGGCGGTGCCGTGATCGTGCCCTATTCTTCCGGTGAGTTGTTTGTCTTGAAAGTCGAAAACGGCCGAGTTCTTTGGGTTGAATCCCTGACCCGTATTCGCGCCCTCGGCGGCATCAGCAATCTGGCCGATATTCGCGGCCACCCGGTTCTGGACAGTGGCATGGTGATCGCGGTCAGCCATGCCGGCCGCCTGTTCTCAACCGATCTCAAATCCGGAGTTCGGATCTGGGAACGCCGCGTGGCGAGCGTCAATACGCCCTGGGTCGCTGGCGACTTCATCTACGTCGTTTCAATTCAAGGGGAAGTCCTGTGTTTGACCCGCCGAGATGGACGTGTTCGCTGGGTGACCCGGCTGCCGGAATTTACCGATGTCGAGGATCGCGAGGGGCCGATCCAATACGCCGGGCCCGTTCTGGCCGGCGATCGGCTTCTGGTTGCCGATTCCGAGGGACACCTGACGTCTATTTCGCCCTACACCGGTGAGATCACCGGCGAGTTGGACGTCGGCGGCAAGATCTTTGTTGCTCCAGTGGTCGCCGACGGCACGGTGTACGTCTTGCGCGATGATGCCACTCTAATCGCCTATCGTTGAGACCGGCCTGACGCCGGAGACAGAGCACTAACATGGCCTTTACCATCGCCATTGTCGGCCGACCGAATGTCGGCAAGTCGACGCTGTTCAATCGTCTGATTGGCAAGCGGCATGCAATCGTCGACGACACGCCCGGTGTTACCCGTGACCGAAGAGAGGGCGAGGGTTCAATCGCCGAGTTGGAATTCCGGGTGATTGACACCGCCGGCTTCGAAGACGCGCATGACGAGAGCTTGGAAGCCCGTATGCGCGAGCAAACCGAAACCGCCGTGCAAGAGGCGGATTTGGTGCTTCTTCTGATCGACTCCCGGGCCGGGGTGACGCCGCTCGATGCGCATTTCGCGCGCTGGCTGCGGCGCGAGAAGACACCGGTCCTTTTGGTCGCCAACAAATGCGAGGGCAAAGCAGGCATGGGCGGGCTGGCCGAGTCTTACGGACTTGGCCTGGGCGATCCGATCGCACTCTCGGCCGAGCATGGCGAGGGGCTGGGCGACTTGTATGATGAGATCAAACCGCACATGCCCGAGGTGTTTGTGGATGATGACGCCGATGCCTGGGAAGACGAGAACGAGCGGGTCGAAGAAAGCCCGGACGGCTCCGAGATTTGGCGCGACAGCAGGGCGCCGACCGTCATCCGCATGACCGTGGTCGGCCGCCCGAACGTCGGTAAGTCGACGCTGATCAACCGACTGCTTGGTGAGGAACGTCTGTTAACCGGGCCAGAGGCTGGCATCACCCGGGACGCGATCGAGGTCGAATGGACCTATAAGGACCAACCCGTAAAGCTGATTGATACCGCCGGATTGCGCAAACGCGCCCGGGTGGAAAACAAACTGGAGAGGTTGTCGACAGCCGATACCCGCCGCGCCATTCAGTATTCCCATGTCGTGGTGCTGGTGCTGGATGCGCGCATGATGCTGGAACGTCAGGACTTGACCATCGCCCGCATGTGCGTTGAGGAGGGGCGGGCCCTGATCATTGCCGCCAATAAATGGGACATTGTTGAGAACCGGGAACAAGCGCTCCGGGATCTTCGCGACCGGTTGGAAACCTCATTGCCACAGGTAAAGGGCGTCTCGACGGTGACCATCTCGGCCCACCAGGGTCGCAATCTGGAAAAGATGTTGGATGCAATGCTGGAGGCATATGAGCTTTGGAACCGACGTGTTTCAACCGGCCGCCTCAATCGCTGGCTCGCCTATATGACTGAACGGCATCCACCGCCCTTGGCCAGGGGGCGCCGGGTGCGACTGCGCTATGTGACCCAGGTGAAGTCCCGCCCGCCAACATTTGCGGCCTGGGTCAGCCAGCCTACGGAACTGCCCGAAGCCTACACGCGTTACCTGGTGAACGGGATGCGAGAGGATTTCGGTCTTCCCGGCGTGCCAATCCGGTTTAATCTAAGACGGGGAAAGAATCCCTACGTCAAATGAACCGTGATGGAGCTTGGGGGAGCCCGAATGCGTCAACGTCGCAAAGTCACCGACAGGATGACGACCGGCGGTATGACGACCGACGATCTCGCGCGCTTGTGGGAACGCTACCTCAAGATCAAGGCCAGACGGCACCGTAAGCTCTGGCGGGTGGAGGAAAGCATGGCCAGTCGCAAGCGTAGCGGCACTGTTGTCCAAGACGTAACGCGTCTGAAGCGAATTAAGGATCGCGCCAAGGGCATCCGCTTTGCGATGCGCTATGAGGACCTGACCTTTCGCCAGAAGAAGGAAATGAAGCAGACACTTCAAAACCTCGAGCTCGCAATCCGCGGCATGGAGCGCGTGATGGCCGGAGACGACAGCGAGATCGATTTCGATATGGAGGAAGCGCCGGACAAAGGGTCCGGTTGGTTCAAGCTTGGGAGACTATGGAAGAAATGAAGGCATTTGATCTGACGGGTAAGGTGGCGGTGGTCACGGGCGGTAACGGCGGGATCGGCCTTGGCATGGCCGAGGGACTGGCTGCAGCTGGGGCCAATGTGATGGTCGTCGGGCGAGACGTTGCCAAGAATGAGAGCTCGGTTGCAAAACTGAAGACTCTCGGCGTCGAGGCGGCCTCGTTTCAGGCCGATGTGACCGACAAGAATGCCGTTGAGGCGATGGTTGCTAAGACAGTCGAGATCTTCGGCCGGCTCGATATCCTGATCAACAATGCCGGCACCAACATCCGCCAGCAGCCGGAAGAGTTTACAGAGGCCGAGTGGCACACAGTGCTCGACACCAATCTGACCAGTGCCTTTATTTGTTCCAACGCGGCTTATCCCGAGATGAAGAAGGCCGGCGGTGGCAAGATCATCAATATCGGCTCGATGTTATCGATCTTCGGTGCCTCGTTCTCACTCGCCTATGCCGCGTCCAAGGGCGGCATCGTCCAGATGAGCCGGGTGCACGCGACCGCATGGGCCAAGGACAACATTCAGGTGAACTCGGTGCTCCCCGGTTGGATCAATACCGAACTTACCCGTGGCGCCAGGCGGGACGTAGCAGATTTGAATGATCGCGTCCTCGCTCGTACGCCGGCCGGCCGCTGGGGCGAACCAGAGGATATGTCCGGCATCGCGACCTTCCTTGCAAGTCCGGCTTCCGATTTTGTTACTGGCGCGGCAATTCCAGTGGACGGAGGATTCTCGGTTCAGATCTGAGATCTCGTGAGCGACGCCTACTTCTTCACCCATTGACCGGCGGCGTTGCGGATGAAGTGGCCCGGCGCGGCGCGCTGGATCAGCTTGGCTCCGGCCACCGCTTCGACGGCTGGGCGTGTGGTGCCGTTGGCTTTGGCAATTTCTGCAAAGGCCTTGCGGCGTTTGGCATTGATCGCATCGACCAAGGCCGCCACCTCGGCATTCTGGTTGCCGACGGCGGCGATAAACCCGTTTCCGAGCTCACCGACCTTACCGCTCGCTTTGGCCTCGCCGAGCGTCAGGGCCCAGGCTGGACCGGCGATTAGGACGACCGGACCCGCGGCCATGCATGCCGCCATGCTTGCCAGGACCGTGCGCCGTGTCGGGCATTCGGCGGCGCGCGAAAGGCAGGACTCGTTATTCATGCTCGGACTCCCCTAAAATATATCGCTCTTCTTGTCGAACAGGCTCTCCAGTTCTTTGTCGACCCGGATGCGCACGTTCTGTTCGATTTTGATGTTGAGGTTGATCTCGATCGGTTTGTCCGGGGCCTCGACCTTGACCGTTGGTGAGCACCCGCCGATCAACAACGCCAGCATCGCGGCACTACCGAGAAACGCCGCGCTCCGCCCGCTCGCGGACCAAATCGCGGACCCGATCGCTGAGGGTGAAGCTCTGCATGCCGCTCTGGACGATCTTGTCGAGCGGGCCAGAGAGGGCGACGTTGAATTTGAACGGGTACCCATCGTATAGCTCCGGATTGGCGCCCTCGAGCGCGATAGTTACCGCATGGTCCGCACCTTGTCGTCCGTTAAGACCGAGGCGCAGACTGCGATAGTGGAAATTTCGCAACGCTTGCAGCATTAGGCTAACCTGTTCACCGCTTTCTCGTAAAGGTGCTGGCGTTTGATCGCTGCCATAACGCACCACGCCCGGGCCGGAGGCGGCGAGCGTGCCGTCCCGAATTGCCAGACCGGTGAGTGGGTCCCAGGAAACCGGAATTGTCCCGGCGAGCTTGCCTTCGACACTGAGCCCTTCGAGTTCAGCCATGTCGGCGATCTGGCTTGCGTCGACGTTCTTGAGCCGCAGCATGGTCTGAAATGGTTTGCCAAGCTCCAGCGTAAATGGATCGGCTGAAAGCGATCCGCCAGCGAATCGGCCATCGAATCCCTGGACCCGCATTTGGGTCGTTGAGAGCAGACGGAGC
The DNA here is from genome assembly GCA_018699735.1 of Rhodospirillaceae bacterium. Lineage (GTDB taxonomy): Bacteria > Pseudomonadota > Alphaproteobacteria > Thalassobaculales > Thalassobaculaceae > JABIRP01. The sequence goes on from JABIRP010000066.1 coordinate 18,936, forward strand.
CGCAGGATCGGCTCTTCGATCGGCAGCCCGACACCGAGTCCGGCGGCAACCAGCGTTTGCGTCGCCGGGGCGCGGAGCGGAAAGAAGGACTCGATTTCGAGATCGGCATGCGCGCGCTTAAGGGTCAGGAATTCGGTGTTCAGGCTTAGATCCTCGACCGCTAGTTTCAATCCTGCTTCCGGATTTCCGTCCGGGGTCCACGCGACCGTGAGATCGGCCGACACCGCACCAGTGACTTCGCTGGCCAGACCCTTGATCGACGGGACCAGATGCTCGGGCTGAAGTGCGTCTGCCGCAAACGCGATTGGGCCGAGGCGCAGGCGGGACGCCGAACGGTCGAGCCCGATTTCGCCCTTGGCCAGGACGACCCCACCGGCGCCCTTGACTTCAAGCTTGGCGACCGGGGACCCGATGTCTGCCTGCGCCGTCATCGTCAAGGGGGCGAACCGCGTGTCGGGTGCCATGTCGACTATGACTGCCGACAGTGACCCGGCTGGCGTCAGGTTCCCCGCCTGTAAGGTCGCCTGGGCCGTGATGCCGCGCACGGCGAGTTCGCGCGCAGGGATCTCGACGCTCGAGGACCCGAGCTTGAGCCCGGATGCGCCCGCCGCAGTGTCGAAGTCATGCTGGCCGGAAACGCTAAGTGGGCCGATCGAGATCGCTAGGGTTTCGTCGGCGATCTCGACCCCGGTGCGAAACGCCTCGAGGGCCAAGGCAAATTCGGCCCGCGTGCCCGCGATCGTCACTTCCGGAGCTGGGTTTGGCATCAGGTTCAGGCGCGTCGCTTTTGCGAGGAGCGGCCGCCCGTCGGCGTCGCGCATCTCGGCGATTTCAACACGTGCCTTGGATATGTTGATCGTCGTTCGCTTGCCGTCTCGCCGCAGATCGCCGGAGAGCCTGATGCCGCCCTTGGCCTCGAATTCCGTCGGCGCGGCATATCCGCCGGCGCCATCGAACTGGAACGCGATGGATGCCTGGTCCGGACCGACCGTGCCGGAGAGACGGGCGTTGGCGGTTTGCACGTGTGCCGGGCCGAACACCGCCTCGGTAGTCGCGGCTGACAGATCCCGCAACGTTATCTGCCACGCCGCCGCCTCATTCCCAGCCTCCGCGATCATATCGATTTTGCCATCCAGGCGCGGGCCATCACGGGTGGTGAGCCGATAGGGAAGCTGTACGCGTATCGGCCCGCGCGCGCGCTCCAGCGGGTAGATCACGGTGGCGGTGTCATCGGTCCCGGCGATCGTGAATTCACCGCCCCGGGCCAAGCCGGGTAATAACAGCTCGGGCAAAGCTGCAAGTAATTCCGGCGCGGGGCGACCAATCGACACACGCGGTTGACCGATCGGTTGCACGGTGGCGATGCCGTCACTCACGGTCACCGCGAGGCGCGCGGTCAGACCTGTCGGCGCGGCCGAAAGGACCGGGATCGGCAAGCGCGCGTCAATTTCGATTCCACCGCTCGCCTCCAAGGTTCCAGCCAGTGTGTTTCGATTGAAGGGTAGTGCGACGGCTCCACGCCCGTCGATCCGAAGCCGCCCGCCGCTTCCCGGTGGCGGATTTGCCAAGCCAAGCGCGGTGGCGATGTCGGAGACCAGGGATAGGTCTGTGTCGGCGTCGAATTTCGCGACCGCAATCTCTTTCCCGGCACCGTCGACCTTGATCTTCACGCTGCTCTCTGTGCCGCTGGCTCCGATCCCGGCATCTAGTGACAAACTATCTCCCTCCCAACCGACCGCGAGCCGTGCCGGTCGTGCCGTGCCGTCAGAGAGGTGAAACGCGGTGGTCTCTATCGATCCGTCGACCGTGCTTGGGATCCAATCCTTGGTCTCCAACGCAATCCGGCCGATTGCTCCGCCGACGGTCACCGGGCCGGAACTCGCCACGGCCTCAAAAATCGTCAAGTTGGCGATGCCGCGCCCGGTCCCATCCCAATGCCCGATAAGCCGCGTCGAAATCCGCGCTTGGGATTCGACTTGGACCAATGAGACGATGCTCTCGACCCTGGCATCAACCAATGCCGGCCAAGCTTGCCCGGGGGCGTCGTCGAACAGCAGGTCGGTCCGGTCGGATTCGATTGCGAATTTGCCTGTCGACCCGAGCATGGTGGAGAGATCGAGCCCCGCCGCCTGCAACAGCGGATCGAGTGTGCCCAGCGAAATTCCCGAGGGTCCGGTGCTCCCGGCAAGCTGCAGGCCCGTCACCTCAACCCCGGCGACCTGACCGGCAAGCAGTTGGTCGAGCGTGAACCCAACACGCACCCGCTCGGCGCGCAAAGTCGCCGCGTCGCCGACAGTGATGCCAGCGAGCGTCAAATGATCGCGTCCAAGACCCGTGATCCGAAATTCAATTCGCGGGACATCGCGAAGCCCAAGGCCATGGCCCAGCGCGATTCCGGTCAACCGGCCGGGTAAATCGTCGCGACCAAGATACAGCGCCGGACCGATGACCAGCATCAGCGCCACGATCCAGCCAAGGATCCCCGCAGTTATTCTCGCGATCGCTCGCACCCGCCTGATCCCGGTAGTTCGAGGGAAGCTGTATTAAACCATAGCTGTTCGGTGGCTCAAGTCGTCACTCCGCCAAGCCCAATCCGTACAGCTTTCCCCATTGTGGCAGCTTGTCCTCGATCCCGGCCAAGCGCAGGCAATGCCAGGCCATGGCATGGTTCGAAGAGGTTACCGGTTTGCCAAGATCGGCCTCGATATCTGCCGCCACTTCGGCCAGGCGCAAGCTGGTGCATGAGACGAAAACCGCATCTACCGCATCATGCCGCCCGATCGTCAGGGCCGCGTTTCGGATCGCGTCTTGCGTGATCCGGGCAGCGACGTTGTCGCTTTCCTCGTTGAACGAACCCATCACCGGAACTTTCACGCCACCGGCTTCAAAATAGGCGCGCATACCCTGGTTGATATCGTCGGTGTAGGGCGTAAGAAGCGCAATCCGCTCGACCCCGAGGGTCTTGAACGCAGCAAAGGCTGAGGTTACGGGATTGGTTGGTTTAGCCTCAGGGCGACCGGCGCGAACGCGCTCGAAAACCGTTTCTTCACCCAGTACCATGGAAGCCGAGGTGCAGCCGAATGCGACCACGTCGAGATCCATTCCGGGCAAAATGACGCTGGCACACCCTTCGATCCGCCCGCCCATGTCGGCCAAGGTTTCAGGCGTGATCGTGGGCGAGTTCAGGATCCGGGACTCGTAGAAGGCAACGCCGGGGATGTCGATGATCCGCCGGAACTCGTGCTCAACCGTGTGGTCGCTCGCCAGTACGATCAATCCAATCCGCGCTCGCCCGCCGAGCCCGGGGTCGGTCTCGAACGGGATGTGCTGTAGGTTGACCAGTAGGCCGTTGTCCGGTCCTGGTTGTGTGATCGCGTCACTCATGGCTGGCCTCCTTCGTTTAGCGCGGCTCACTTCCCGGAACTCTACCGTCATCCCGGACTTGATCCGGGATGGCGTACAAGGCGGCGGCGAGAGATTTGTGCTCCATCACCGCACTCTCATGCCGTCAAGCGGCAGTTCCGGCGTCTTGCCACCAACCAAGTCAGCGACAATACGCGCGGTGCCGCAACTCATGGTCCAGCCCATGTGGCCGTGGCCGGTATCATACACCAAGTTTTTGTGCCGACCGAAGCCGAGGATCGGCGTGCCTTCGGGCGTCATGGGGCGCAAACCGGCCCAGTACTCCGGCTGGGAATAATCGCAACCGTCTGGAAAAAGATCCTGAATTGATTTCATCATGTGTCGGAAATCGGCTGGCTTGTGGGTCCAGGAGAACCCGGCGAACTCCGCCGTGGCCGTCACCCGCACCCGGTCACCCATACGGGCGTAAGCAACCAGATTTTGTTCGTCGACACCGCCGATGGTTGGTGGATTATTGGCGCCGGCGATCGGTATGGTCACCGAGTAGCCCTTAACCGGGTAGACCGGAAGATCATGGCCGAGCGGTCGCGCCAGGAAGGGCGAATAGCACCCAAGTGCCATGACATAACTGTCGGCTGTCAATCGGCCTTTGGTCTCGGTTTCGATGCCAACGATGCGGTCCCCTTCAGCAGTGACCGATTTGATTGGAGTGTCGTAGTGAAAGACAGCCCCCTTGGCCTCGCAAACCTTGGCTAATTCCTGGGTAAAAATTCGGGCGTCACCTGAGCCGTCCGTGGGGGCATAGATGCCGCCGGCGAAATTGTCCTTGGTCGGAGCCAGTGCCGGGTCGATCTCGGCTATGCGGTCGCGATCGACCACTTCGATTTCCTGACCGTCATCGCGCAGGATCGACATGTTGTTGACCGCCTCGTCGAGTGCGGCCTGGCTTCGGTGCAAATAGAGCAGGCCACCGGAGACGCCGTCGTATTCGACCCCGGTTTCGGCCACTGTTTCTTCAAGTTTGGCCTGGGAATACACA
>JABIRP010000067.1 GCA_018699735.1 Rhodospirillaceae bacterium
CGTCGCACTTGCAGCGGCTGATCGGGTGTTGATGTTCGAGCACGCGATCTATTCGGTGATTTCGCCCGAGGGCTGCGCCTCAATTCTTTGGCGTAGCGGCGAGCATGCCAAGGATGCGGCCGAGGCTTTGAAACTGACGGCGCAGGACCTGCATGAGCTCGGCGTGATAGACGAGATCATTCCAGAACCTCTCGGTGCCGCCCATCGCGACCGCGACGTGGCCTTGACCGGGTTGGGCGATGCCGTCGAGACCGCTTTGCGGGATGTGATTCAGGTGGATGGCGGCGAATTACGGGCCGCCCGACGACGCAAATTCCTCGATATGGGCGACAAAGGCCTCGGTTGACCGCCGCGCTCTTTAGGAGATCTCAATGGCGCAGAAGACTGTACCCGTCCTGATAGTAGGCGGCGGCATAGGAGGACTTGGCGCTGCCTTGGCTTTAGCCTTGCAGGGCATCCCCAGCCGGGTTTTGGAACAAGCGTCCGGTTTTGGTGAAATAGGCGCTGGCATTCAGCTTGGTCCCAACGTCTTTCGAATGTTCCACCGGCTCGGCATTTCGGACGCGATCGAGAAGCGAGCGGTGTTTGTCGACAAAATAATCATGATGGATGCGGTCGCCGGGACGCCGATTACAGAGGTTCCGCTGGGAAAGCCGTTTCGCGAGCGGTTCGGTCAACCCTATGCCGTCATCCATCGGGCCGATCTGCATAGGGCCCTCCTTGATGCCTGTGAGGCTCGGGGCGAGCTGATTTCTTTGGAAACCAAGACCTCGGTCACGTCGGTAAGAGATACCGATGACGGCGTGGTGGCAGTCACGGGTGATGGAAGCGAGATCTCCGGTGCGGCGCTGATCGGTGCCGATGGTTTGTGGTCGTCGGTCCGTGCGTATGTCGCTGACGACGGTCCGCCGCGGGTTTCCGGGCATGTCGCATACCGTGCCGTCCTGCCGATGGAGCAGGTGCCCAAAGAAATGCGCTGGAATGCTGCGACGCTCTGGGCTGGGCCACGGATCCATTTGGTGCATTATCCGTTGCGCAACGGCGAACTTATGAACCTGGTCGCCGTCTTTCACAGTGACCGCTATGTCGAGGGCTGGAATGCACCAGGAGAAGTCGACGAGTTGCTGCGCTGGTTCAAAGACATAGACCCGAGACCGCTTAGCTTGATCGATCTTGTGTCGGAATGGCGCATGTGGGTTTTGTGCGATCGCGACCCGATCTCCAAGTGGAGCCGCGGGCGAACCACGCTCCTGGGTGATGCTGCCCATCCGATGCTGCAGTACTTCGCGCAAGGTGCCTGCATGGCGCTTGAGGATGCAGTATGCCTGGCTGACAAAGTCACGGCTGCGGATGGTGATTACGGCGAGGCCTTCAAGGCCTATCAGGCGGAACGCTATCTGCGGACAGGGCGGGTGCAACTGATGGCGCGCTTCCTCGGCGATATCTATCATGCCAAGGATGTCGAGCGAGAATTGCGAAATCAGATGCTCGCCGGCCGCACGCCCGAGACATCATATCAAGGTTTGGCCTGGCTGTACGACGGACCGTAGACAGAAGACTAGCGGTCCTATCGAAGTGTGCTTCTAAGGGCAACTGTCAGCTGGCGCTGTACTCGGCGCCGAGGTCGATTTGCCATTCCATGTCGCTTTCGGACATCGGATACGCGCCGTCTTCGGTTGGTTGCAACACGTCGGCTTCTTTGATGTAGCCGAGGCGCAATTGCAGTTGGACAGCGAATTCCATGTCTTGCCCGGCTTTCCACGCGAGGGCTGCGACGGCTTTAGGATTGTGCGAGTTCAACATGGAGTGAACGATAGGCTCTTCCAACTCGGTCAGTAGGGCCAGCGCCGGGACGACAAAGGCGCGCCGGCCGCTGGCGACAGACTCGGCAAGCGCTTCGGGCGTAAGTTTCCCGACTTTGTGCATGCGTTGGGCTTTTTCTCGCTCGCTGGAACCACCTTGGCTTTCGTCTGTATCTGAATCACTGGAAGAAGCCTCAATGCGACGTTCCAGTTCTTTCGACAACAACGAACTTGTTCCGGGGTCCAAATCAACGCGGTTCTGCAACTCCTGCACCAATGTGACTGCGACAAACTTGGCAAGTTTGAGAGTACTGCCCGCGGAGAGCGCCGGTCGGCGCACAAGGGGTTCATGGAAAGATGGTTTCCGCGGTGCGGCATCGATCAACTGGTCGAGCGTGTCCTCACGGATTTGGGCCGTGTTGTTGCGCAACAAGGCGACAATCGCGTCTTCATCATCTGCTTGAACGACGGCGTCAGAGATTATTTCCGAGACATCGGCGCGCTTGGCAATCGAGGTGACAGCACCTTGGATTGGCGCTTTGGAGATGATCTCGACCAGAACCTCGTCGCTTAAGAGCGGCGAGTGTTCCAACACAGGACCAGAAACTGAAATCTCCTGGTCGCGGGCCAAAGTTTCGATAACGCGAGTGACGATCTCGCTTGGCGCATCCGGAATTGATTTGATCGCTTCCGAGAGCATGGCGCGAATGGCGGTTTCCTGGTCGCCGGCCAGCTTTGCGAGAGTGTCGACGGTAAGCTTACGAACGGTTTCGCGCCGTTCGCGGTCGAGGTTAGGTGTCAGCGCGGCGATTTTCTCTGTCAGGTGCGAGCGAACTTCCTGATCTTCGTCATTTGCCAGCATACGGTCGGCATGACGGGGTGTGGCTGGATTGCGCGCGACTTCACGGCGCACCAGCGGGTCATCATCCTCCGCCAGGAAAAACAATATCTCAGGCGCAACATCGGCCTGCGCGGCCAATTTTCGGCGGGTTGCCGGGTCATGCCCATCGGCTTGCTGTTTGGCCTCTTCGTAGGCCTTTGCTCCGAGGCCTTCGTTCTTTCGTCTGTTTTGA
>JABIRP010000068.1 GCA_018699735.1 Rhodospirillaceae bacterium
TCGAAGTCGGCTGCTTTCGAATACGTCCGCGACACCGTCCTTCGCGGGGCCATGGTGGCGGCGGAGGCTTTGACGGAGATCGCCTCTGGTAAGGTTGAAGCCACTGGCCCTCGCGTCGCGGCCTGCAAGGCCTTGCTGGGGAAAGTTCTGGCGGATCAGTCCGCCACCGTGAGCGTCATCAGCATGAATAAGACAGAGGACTTGCAGGAGTGGTCTGAAGCGGATTTGGTACACCACCTCACCCTGGAGGTGAACGATGCACTCCCTGCTGGCCTTCCTGCTCGTCCTGAAGGTCTCAAGCTCGACGACCAGGAGTTGGCGATGATCGCCAACGATACCTCCGCGACTGACGCCTGGGCGGATCGTGTCGCCCGGTCACGGGCCGAAGGGTAGTTAGTTAGTCAGGTATCTAACATTGGTTAGTTGAGCACCTAACCTTATCACGAATAATAAAAATTTTACTTGAACATGACGTGTGATAGTGCATTTACGTGGCCTCACCCAATTACAGGAGGCTCGCATGCCCGTCACCACATCGAACTCTATCTGGAAATCCATTCACGAACGCCTCGACGGCGCCGTGGCTCAGGCCATCACCGAACTGGAGGGCTCGCCATCTGACGGCGGCTACCTCGACGAACTGACGCATCAATGGGCTGGAATGCGGCTTATGGCGGAGGCATTGGATGTTGTTGATGAAGGCGACGATCTATAAGAAGGTTCATTTCATTGCGATATCGGAACGATAAATCGTTGGCATGACTTCAGGAAGGGTGCGGCAGGGTGGCTAATTCGACACCTTTCTCTTCTTCGGAAATTCGCCCTGCAAGACCTCCCCACTCCGGCCCGTCGCCACGGCAAGGATATGCCCCGCGCCTCTCCCGACAGTCGCCATGACTTCATCGCGATGGATGTGGGCGTATCTTTGAGTAGTGGCCGCATTGCGGTGGCCTAGGCTCTTGCCGATGATGAGGAGCGGTTCACCTTTCTTAGCCAACGTACTCGCGAAGCTGTGGCGTAGGTCGTGGATGCGCACGTTATCCAGGTCAGCCTCGCTTCGGATGGCCTCCCAAGCCTTCTGGAGCCCCACCAATGGCTTGTCCGAAGTCTTGCCCGGGAAAACCCACGCACCTTCCCGAGGCCAGTCAGTGACCATCACCAGCACCTCAGACGCTACCGGCCTGTCTTGAGGCCCGGTCTTGGTGTCGGTGAGACGGAGTAGGGAGAGGTGGAAGTCGATATTATCCCACTGAAGTGCCAGCGCCTCGCTATGACGAAGACCTGTCAGTAAAAGAAACCGGATGGCCCGCACGGCGGTCACTCGCCGCCCACCGTTCTCCCAGCTATCGAGTACCTGCCAGAGCCGCCGAACCTCATCGTCATCGAGGAACCGTTCCTTGCGGGGCGCCGCTCGATGCCTCGACACGTCCTCGACCGGGTTCCGCTCAATGCGCTTGTCTCGGCGGGCCCATGTCATGAACGAGCTGAGAACAGCTAGAGCATGGTTCGCCTCGCGAGGTGTTTGCTTCATGCCACGGTGGACCCGCTCAACATCACGGCGCTCGACGGTAGCGACGGGGGTGGTGCCGAGGGCCGGCATCCAGATCTTGGTCATCATTCTCCGATACTGCGACAGCGTCCGTGGCTTCAGCCCCCCCTCCACCTCGCTAAACCACAACTCAACAGCCTCGCTAACCGTCTCCGCTTGCCGCTTTGCCTGTCGGTCGCCGGACGGGTCCTCACCTCTCATGACCGCCGTCAGCATGTCACGGGCATCACGGCGCGCACGTTCCACCTTCATAGCTGGCCAACTGCCGATCTTCGGAACGCGTCGCCGCCCGGTCCTGGTCCGATAACGCACCTTCCAGGAGCCGTTGCCCTTGGCGGAGGCGACGAACATGAGCCCCGTCACCTCGGTGTCGTAGACCTCGACTGTCATCCCATCTGCAACGGCTTTCTCGACCGCCTCTCGCGCAACTTCTCGCGAAATCCGCTTTTTCAAATCCACCTCCCGACCAATGTCTGTCATCTCAGGTGCAACCTGGGTGCCAGCTAGGTGCCAGCTAGGTGCCAAGATAGGGGGGACGATGCAGGACTTCAAGGGACCAAATATTGCAAATGGTGCAACGGAAAATGTCGTATTTACAATGCACTCTCTTCAAATTTCGAGGCTATCTGCCGCCTTGTCGATATCGTAGACCGACCAATTCCTAATCTGTAGGTCACAGGTTCGAATCCTGTCGGGGTCACCACCGATGCTCTGGAGCATGTTCAGGAAACATACGCAGCTGCACTGTCTCCCGCCAGTTTTCCAAACACCGAACCGGCCATAAGGCCGCTACCACCGGGGTAATTCTCAAAGAACAAACCACCCACCAACTCCCCCGCAGCGTAGAGCCCTGGAATGGATCGATCCGAGAGGTCCTGGACCTCGCCGTCCTTGTTGATGCGCAAACCGCCGAAGGTAAAGGTGATCCCCGTCGTCGTCACATAGGCCTCGAACGGCGGCTCATTGATCGGCAATGCCCAGTTGGTCTTGTTGATGGCAAGGCCTTCGGTCGTCACACCATCGAGCACGGCCGGATTGTAATCGCCCGGTTGGCAAGCAGCATTGAACTCGTCGATGGTTGCCTTCAAGGCCGACGGAGAGACCTCCAACTGCGCCGACAAGGCTTCAATGCTGTCGGCAGTGTATTTGGTCACCTCTCGGATGCGGTATTCGTCGCGCAGCAGAGGAATGGTCTTCTGGTCGAAGATTTGGATCGCGGTACGGAACGGTTGGCTCATAATCTCGCGGCCAAAGCGCACGTAGGTCAGATTGCGCAGGTCCTCGCCTTCATCCACGAAACGCTCACCCTTCAGGTTGACCATGATGCCCCAGGGGTAGGAGTGCTTCTGGAAATTGTCGAGGACGACCCGATCGCCGTAGGGGGGTGCGGAAATATCCCACCCGACCGAATGGCAGCCCGACCAGTTGCCGTAAGGTCTGGCGCCAATATCAATGGCCATGCGGATCCCGTCGCCCGTATTGTGACGTGTTCCACGTACCCGGCAAAGATCCCAGCCCGGGCCCAGATAGCGCACCCGCATTTCAGGATTAGATTCAAAGCCGCCGCAGGCCAGAACCACCGCCTTGGTTTCGATCTCCTCGTAACCGTCGGGCCCGCGCACCTCAAGACCGGTGATCCGACGCTGTTGGTCTTGGATCAGCCGCGTCGCTCCAGTGCCGTAACGGATATCGCAACCGAGTTTGGCGGCCCGGGCAAGCTCCGCCTCGACCAGACCGGCGCCACCGCCCACGGCCTCGATGTTCACACCGCCGTAGAAGTGATGCTTGCCGTCGACCAGGAACGACTGACGGCCAAACATCGGGATGAAGCGGATACCGTGCTCTCGCAACCAAACCATGGTCGTCCGCGAGCCATCGATCAGCTGGTGAGCCATGTCCTCGTCGGCCTGATGGTGGGTGACCTTCATCAGCGTGTCGTAGAATACATCGCGGTCATGCACCGGCAGCACGATCTGGTCGCGCTCGGCATCTGATAGATCGGTGAGCACGTCACTTGCAGCATCCTCTATGCCGGAATGGCAGAAGCGAAAGCCACCGGCGGTGAAATACGAGTTGCCGCCTTTCTCGTCCTCAGACGCCTTTTCCAGAATCAGCACACTGGCCCCGTTTTCACGTGCTGCCATGGCGGCACAGAGTGCGGCATTCCCGGCGCCGACAACGACCACGTCATAATTCGACATTCCCGATCCTTCCTAATCCATACGCAATTTAACTATAGCGATGCCCGGCGGCAAAAGAGCGAGATCCCGCCTGCCGTCTCGCCCCAAATGGCCCGCCCCACCTCATCGTCCCATTCAGCAGAATCCACCTCTTCTTTGTGGAAAAAGTGCCGGGACTCGAGAATTTCGAAACCGGCCTCGATGACAAGTCGTTCCAGAAACTTTCGCCGAAACCCGAAGACGTGAAACTCGCCGGTCGACTGAATTTCGGTGCTGTTCTCAACATCGGCACACGGTAACTGCAACAGTAAATGTCCCCCTGGCTTGAGATGCCCGTACAAGCGCGCGAGAAATTCCTTCGGATCTAACGCATGCTCCAGCGTGTGATTGGATATGATGGCGTCGAAGCGTTCACCCGGAAAGGCCGCCTCGTCGTACGCGCCCTGATGGATACGCAAATCGAGCGCCTGACGGGCATAGGCGCAGCACCGCTCGTTCGGCTCAACACCTGCCACGTCCGCACCCAGGTCTCTCAGATAAGAGCAAACAATTCCCTCCGCCGAAGCAACATCCAGGACTGATTTCCCTGCGAGTGAACCGCCCAGGCGATCACGCAGATACAGAGCCATATTGGTCTTCTCGCGCACCCAGTCGTACTCATGGGCACGCGAGTACATCGGCCGGCCGGAGATACGAAAGGCACGCGCCTCGACCTCGTAATATCGTCGCACTGCTTCGGCCGAGAACGGAAAATTCGGATAAACCGCACCGCAAGCCTCGCACTCCGACAGGCGGACGAAATGCTCACCGCGATGTTCTCGCACATGCGCCATCAACATGCCGCGAATGGCGGCGTATTCGCTCGGTCCCGGATCGTCGATTTCGAACACTTTCTGGGCAAGGTCGGTAAAATCGAAATAGAGCTCAAAACCCATTGTGAGGTACACACGGTTGCGCTCGATCAGCCTCTCTGCCTCGCCACAAAGTGGACAAGCCATTTGGGGCGGCGCGGTGTTGCGGCGCATCAGTTCCGAGTCCGCGATCTCTGCATCAAATCGCGCGCCCTGAGCCTGGTTTACCTTGCGACCGGCATCGCGATGATCTGAGCCGAGGTCTGCGGCCTCTCGTTCAAGCCATGCGCCTGCATAGGCTGCCAACCGAACCGCAAGCAGAACTGCCAGATCTGGAATGGCAGCATCCCCCACATCCTCAAGCCCCCGGCGGGCTACAGTCTCAGCTTCGGTCAGCCTGCCGGTATCGAAGAGGTGGCGTGCGAGCCGTCCGGCATGGACCACATCCTTGGGATCTGCGATGCGGAGGCGCCGACGCCATCGTGCGTCATCACCCTCCAGTTTTTCGACGGTTCGATCCAGAGAAGACCGGCTCATCGGCTCCAACAACATCGAGCGTCGGATCGGCTGCACCGCGTCATTTTCCAGGTCCGCCAGCCAGCGCCAGGCATCAGCCCGCATCGGGTCGACCACCAAGGCCCGACGTAACAGGCAGCGAGCGACCGTATCACCGGCCTTCCGTCCCGAAGCAACCGACAGCAATTGTAGAGCGGGTGCTTGCGCTGGCGTCTCCACCAGCATCGCGGTCAAACGATTGGTGGCGCCAGCTTCGTCACCAGATATCAGAAGCGCATGCGCCCGCTCGACCATGTCTTAGAGCAAAACATAGCCGCCATCAGCGACCACCGTTTCACCATGAATATAGTCAGCAACACCTGAGGCCAAAACGACCGCGAGCCGCGCCATTTCCCGCGCCTCACCGTAGCGTCCGGCAGGAATATGCTTCAGGCCTTCAATGCGGACATTTTCATCGGCCAAGATATGAGCGGTTAACGGCGTCAAGGTCCGCCCGGGTCCGATCGCCAGAACCCGCACGCCCCGCCCAGCCCATTCCGACGCGATGGACTTCGTGAATTGTGTCAGGCCGGCCTTGGCGGTTGCATAAACCGCGCGACCAGCAGACCCATGAAAAGCGAGTTGCGAGGAGGTGTTGAGGATGACACCCCCACCGCGGGCAATCATATTAGGGCCGACCAGGCGCGCCACCCGGATGGGGCCGACCAGATTGGTGAGCATCACAGCTTCGATCTCGTCGTCGGGCATGTCCTCGAATTGTCCGACCCAGAGAATGCCGGCATTATTCAACAGGATGTCGATGTCCCCAGCGCGCTCGACCATCTCGGAGATGGAAGATGCGTCAGCTTGGTCGTAAGCGATTTGGTCGGCGACCGCGATCCGGTCTCCTAACGCGGCCATGCCATCAACATTTCGGTCGGCGGCCACGATTGTGGCGCCCTGGGCGGCAAACGCCTCAGCCATGGCTTCACCGATACCGCCGGCGGCTCCGGTTATCAGAACGCGTTTACCGGTGAAATCGAAATCACCGGCAGTGATCCCAGCGTCACTCATGCTTGTCCCTTCCGAACTGCTCCGATGTCACGCGAGAGCCTTTACTTCTTTTTCCAACCGATCGAGCGCCAGATCAAGGACCGCGCGCGAGCAGGCAATATTCATGCGCTCGAACCCGTCGCCCTCATCACCGAAAATATAACCCTCATCGAACAACACCTTGGCGCGCACTTGGGCCAAATCCTCTAGCCCTGCCCGATCAAGTCCGAGCTTGCGGAAATCGATCCAGGCAAGGAACGTTCCTTCCAATGGACTGACCGTCAAACTCGGCATGCGTCTGGCCAATTCTGATTTCAAGTGATCGTAATTCGCCTGAATGTAGTCGAGCACTTGTGCCAACCAGTCTTCGCCGCCGCGATACGACGCCTCGGTCCCAATCAAACCGAAAGGCGTGAGGCCGCCAGCGACGCCGGTTTGGACCATGTACTCCTGATATTTCTCCCGAATGTCGGGGTTCTTGATGATGATATTCGAGAGATGCAAACCGGCGACGTTGAAGGTTTTCGACGCGGCGGTCGTGATAATCGAGTTATCTGCAAACTCTTCTCCGACCGTCCCATAGGGCTGGAAGCGGTGACCCGGCATGATCAGATCGCAGTGGATCTCGTCGGAAATGACCATCACTCCATTGCGCGTGCAAATCTCTGCGAAGCGACGCAATTCGTCCTGTGTCCAGACCCGGCCAATCGGATTGTGGGGTGAGCAGAGGATAGCGATCCTGGCTTTCGGATCAGCCGCCTTTGCCTCTAGGTCCTCGAAATCCATCTCGTAGACCCCGGCATTCTCCACCAGAGTATTCGAAACGATCTCGCACCCGCCATGTTCGATCACTCGGAAGAACGGGTAGTAGACCGGGCGTTGGACCAGCACCTTATCTCCCGGCTCGCAGAACGTTTTGATGGCAAATTCCAGCGCCGGGACGACGCCGGGCGCGGTGATGATCCAGTCCCGCTCAATCGTCCAATTATGGCGCCTTTGGAACCAATCGATAATGGAGTCGTAATAGCTGTCGTCAGCAACGGTATAGCCGAACACCCCGTGCGTCGCGCGTTCGGCCAAAGCATCGACCACAGGCTGGGGCGAAACAAAATCCATATCGGCGACCCACATCGGGATCGGGCCATCGCCCTTCAGGCCAGCCGTGATCGGATCAATTGGGCCGGCGTTCGACCCGCCGTTAAATCTGTCCCACTTCACCGCACCGGTGTTCGCGCGATCAATCACGCGATCGAAATCGTACTTCATGCCTGCCCTGCTCCGTGCTGCGAATTAATGACGGCCGAATGACCGTCGCCGAAGCATGACAGTACGACAGTGGTCATCAAATCGCCAGCATCTGGCGTCAACCACTGGCGTCATTCCCGCGAAGGCGGGAATACAAACAAACGTTAAATGAAGGGCTGGATTCCCGCCTTCGCGGGAATGACGGCGATCGGAGAAACCGGCGCGCAGCTACATCAACACCAATGCCGCCAGCCCGAGGAAGGTGAAGAAGCCGACCACGTCAGTGACGGTCGTTAAAAATACACTCGAGGCAACCGCCGGATCGATGTTGAAACGATCAAGCCCGATCGGGATTAAGGTTCCGAACAGTCCGGCGACGATCATGTTTATGACCATTGCCAGCGCCATGATCATCGCAATCTGAAGATCCCCAAACCATACCCAGCTTGCAGCCCCCGCCAGCAAGGCGAAGGCGACCCCGTTAAGAGAGCCGACGGTAAGCTCTTTTATGACAAACCGCGCCGCGTTGGTCGGGCCAAGCTCCCGCATGGCCAGGGCGCGGACCGCCACTGTAAGGGTCTGGGTTCCGGAATTGCCCCCCATGGATGCGACGATCGGCATCAGAACCGCCAATGCCACCACTTTTTCAATCGTCGTCTCGAAAGCACCAATGACGCCCGAGGCAACGATCGCCGTCATCAGATTAATCACAAGCCAGGAGAACCGGTTTCGCGTGGTCTCAATCACATTGCCGTAAATGTCATCTGAGGCGACACCGCCCAGGCGCAGCAGATCCTCTTCTGCTTCCTCGTCGATAACATCGACCACGTCATCGACGGTGATCCGGCCGAGCAATCGGTCCTCATCATCCACCACCGGCACCGAGACCAATCCATACTGCCTAAAAAGAAGCGCCACATCTTCCTGGTCCATTTCGACCGGGACTTTGTGGAAGTTGGTTTCCATGATGTCGGCGATGAAGACCGGGCGCTTGCGCCGCAGCAAGTGTGACAGAGACAGCTTACCGAGTGGGCGCCGCGCCGGATCGGTCACGAAGATGTCATAGAAATCATCCGGTAATTCGATCTCCGTGCGCAGAAAATCTATGGTTTGTCCCACCGTCCAGTGCTGCGGCACCGCCACCAACTCGCGTTGCATCAGACGGCCAGCGCTGTCGTCGGCGAATGCGAGGCTCTCTTCGACCATGGCGCGCTCAGCCGGAGCGATCGCATCAAGCAAGCGCGCCTGCTCATCTGCGTCATCCAGGTCACCAACCAGTTCGACGATGTCGTCGGATTCTAATTCCTCGGCGACGAACGCCAAGACCTCGGCATCCAGAGCCGGCAAAACCTCTTCGCGAACTTGTTCATCGAGAAATGTCAGTGTCTCAGGGTCGAAGTAACGTCCGAGTGCCGTGACAAGATCTTGACGGTTGGGGCCTGAGTTTCGCTCGATCAAGTCGGCATAGTCAGCGGGGTGCAGGGGCCGCAACAAACGAAAGAGCTGGCGTGGTTTATCTTCGCGTAAAGCTTCGCGAACTGCTCGTTCGAGTTCAGGCGTCAAGCCATAGAGCGGTACGGAAGACTCGCTCTGTTCGCGTTCGTGCGCGTGTTCATCCTCTCGGGCACGCACTTCTGCACGGGCTTCGGCGATTTGGCGTTCGAGTTCCTGGATCCGCCGGCGCAGCAGTTTGCGTTTCGGCGGCTTCCGAGCCTTTTTAGATTTGGCTGGTCGGTCAGCTGCCTCGTTGCGCATTTGCGACGAGGATCCGGCCACCCCATCGACCGGAGGGTTCGTCTCGCCCGTCTGGCTCACACCGAACTCCCATCTCTAGGTTCGTCATCGCTGCACCTAACCTGTGCGCACATGCCCCTGCGCATCGACCACCGCAACCGCCGCCAAATTGACAATCCCACGCACGGTCGCGGACGCAGTGAGTATATGCATCGGCCGTGCTGTACCAGTCAACATCGGGCCAACCGAAAGGCCGCGACCGGCCTCCTTCAACAGATTAAACGAAATGTTCGCGGCATCGATGTTCGGCAAGACCAGCATGTTGGCTGAGCCCGTGAGTCGCGAATTCGGGAAAACCCGCAAGCGTGTCTCTTCATTCAACGCGATATCGGCGTGCATTTCTCCTTCGACCTCTAAATCCGGACTGCGATCCCGCAGGATCGCCACAGCGTCTCGCATTTTTTGCGCGGTCGGGACCCGGCTGGTGCCGAAATTCGAGTGCGAGACGAAAGCAATCTTCGGCTCTACACCAAAACTGCGAACCTCGACTGCGGCCAGTTCCACCATCTCGGCCAATTGCTCAGCCGTCGGGTCAGGCGTGACGTGGGTGTCGACCAAGAAAAGTTGGCGGTCCGGCAAGATTACCAAGCTGACCGCCGAAATCTCACCAACGCCGGGGCGTTTTCCGATGATTTCCATGACATGGCGAAGGTGGTCGCGATAGCGCCCCCGGGCCCCACATATAGCAGCGTCGGCTTCGCCTTTCTGGACCATCAACCCGGCGATCACAGTCGGCCGTGTGCGCACAAACTCGCGCGCTTGTTCGGGCGATATACCGCGCCGTTCCATAAGATCGTGATAGGTGCTCCAGTAATCGTCAAATCGAGTGTCAGATTCCGGGTTGGTGATCTCGAAGTCCTGGCCGACACGCAGCCGCAAACCGAGACGCGCGATCCGGTCCTGAATCACCTTAGGTCGCCCAATAAGGATTGGTCGTGCGAGGCGCTCGTCGGCGATGGTTTGAATTGCGCGAAGCACCCGACGCGATTCGCCTTCGGCAAAGACCACGCGTTTGGGGTTTTCCTTGGCCTTGGTGAAGATCGGCCGCATCACCGGCGCTGTCCGGAACACGTACTGCGCCAAGCTTTCACGATAGGCTTCCAGATCCTCAATCGGTCGCGTGGCGACACCGCTTTCCATCGCCGCCGCCGCGACCCGGGGGGCAATTTCAATGATCAACCTCGGGTCGAAGGGTTTCGGGATCAGATATTCTGGCCCAAAGGCCAATTCCTGGTCACCATAAGCCTGGGCGACGATGTCCGAGCTTTCCTGGGTTGCAAGATCAGAGATCGCCTCGACGGCCGCGATTTTCATTTCCTCGTTGATCGCTGTGGCACCGACGTCGAGCGCGCCCCGAAAGATGAACGGAAAGCACAACACGTTGTTGACTTGGTTGGGGTAATCAGTCCGTCCCGTGGCTATTACCGCGTCGGGGCGAACTGCGCGCGCCTCCTCGGGCATAATTTCTGACACCGGATTTGCCAGCGCCAAGATTAATGGCTTATCCGCCATCCGCTTCACCATATCCTGGGTTAACACCCCTGGGGCCGACAGACCGAGGAAGACATCAGCATCCCCGATCACATCAGCTAATGTGCGGGCCTCGGTCTCCACCGCGTAACGTTCCTTGTATGGGTCCATAACCTCGACCCGGCCCGTATAAACGACGCCGGCAATATCAGTGACGATGATGTGCTCGCGCGGCAATCCCATGTTGACCAAGAGGTCCAGACACGCAAGTGCCGCCGCACCCGCACCCGACGCGACGAGCCGAACTTCGCTCAATTCCTTACCCACCACCCGCAATCCATTACGGATGGCAGCGGCGACTATGATTGCGGTGCCGTGCTGGTCGTCGTGGAAAACCGGGATATTCATCCGTTCGCGTAACCGTGCCTCGATCTCAAAGCACTCCGGCGCCTTGATGTCCTCCAGATTGATTCCACCGAAAGTCGGCTCCATGGCAGCGACGATTTCGATGAATTTTTGCGGATCGGTTTCGGCCAGTTCGATATCGAAGACATCGATATCGGCGAACTGCTTGAACAGAACAGCCTTGCCCTCCATCACGGGCTTGGCACCAAGCGGGCCGATGTTGCCGAGCCCGAGCACGGCAGTGCCGTTGGAAATTACTCCAACCAGATTGGCACGCGCGGTCAGCTCCGACGCGGCCGCTGGATTTGCCACAATCTCATCGCAGGCCGCCGCCACGCCGGGCGAGTAAGCAAGCGCCAGGTCGCGCTGTGTCGACAAGGGCTTCGTCGCTCGGATCTCAAGCTTTCCGGGTCGCCCCATGCGGTGATAACGGAGTGCCGCGTCGCGCAAGTCGTTGGCCATGCTATCCTCGTATTGATCAAGCTATCTCGCGGCAGCATAGACCGTACATTGGCACCGCCAAAGCGCGAAGAGGCGGCATTTCACAAGACGAACGGCTAGATGCACCCGTCACTCTCTTATATGAACTCAATCTTCTGCCATATTGAGTTCAAGTCATCGGGTGATTTCGGGATCATGACTCTTGACTGGCAACGCCCGCTCAAATTTTCACTAAAGCCGGATGTACGGCAGCTATCACAATTCAACCGTTCTAGCGCGAGGATCTATCGGTCCACTCGGGGGCCATTCCATGTGATTTGGTGGCGGTTCGTTGAAAATCTTTCCACGTTTGGCGGCAGATGCTGAGTGCATAAGCCGAGCCAACTCCTCAAGTTCCTCCGACTCGTTTTGCTTAGTCGTGAAACCATGATTTGCGAGCTCTCGCATTTCCGCCTGCCCGATCCAACCACGCTCAAAACGTTCACTCATACGGACTTTTTGCCCGTCCGGGCCGAACAAATGTTGGTATAGAGCAATATCGCCCGGATTAACCGAACCGGGGAAATCGATCGAGTCCGGTAGTCCAGTGGGGACCCCGAAACCTAAAGAGAGCATTCGTGGCCCTGATGGCCCCAAAATGTTGAACCGAGCGTGAGCGATTGCAAATGTCTGAAGTCTAAAATCTTCTTCAGCGTCACGTAAATCGATAAACCCATCACGCCTGCTAAA
>JABIRP010000069.1 GCA_018699735.1 Rhodospirillaceae bacterium
ACCGACTGGTGCAGGAACGAGCTTGCCAGATTGGCAATCGGGTCGCCTTCCAGCGGCACGTCGTCCATCAGCCAGCGGGTCACCAGCATGTAATCGTCATCGACGATATAACATCCCGCCATTTCGATGGATTTAACCAGATTAAGCGGCGGCTGTTCGCAGAACGATCCCTGAACAATGACGCGGCAGTTGTCGCGCACCGGCCGGCTTTCCGCCTCCGCCGCCGCGATGTACTGCTCGACGAGGCGGGAGTGCTCTTCGACCGGCAACACCATGCCGGCCCGCACGACCACGTATACTTCCGCGGCTGGTGCCTGCCAGGGCGTACGCGCCCGAAGCTCATAAAGTTGGCCGATCAGCCGGCGGTTCTGGTTATAGACTTCGATTGAATTGCGGAGATCGGCCTCGCTCACCTTGCGGCCGCCGATCTCTTCGATGTCGTGCAGGAAGTCGGTGATCTCATTCTCGTAGAACCTGCCACCGATCTCATCCTCGTAGGTCTGTGGCACATCGAAATACTTCGCATAGACCTCCGGGAACATCATTTTCCACATGCCCGAAAGATTGCGGATCACATCGCAGATCGACGGGAACAGCATGCCATCGACGAAGTCCAAACGTCCCGACACGCCAAGCTCGATGGTCGACCTCGGGATGCGGCAAATGTAGCTCTGGTAATACGCGTCGCCGTGGATCACCTCGAGCTGGTCGCCGCCACCAAGAACGCCGAGCGGCAACATACCGGCAGCGTGAATGATTTCACGCGGGATATAGACCGGCATGTAACCGATCACCTTTCGTCCAGGCTCTGCTTCCTTCCATTGTCGCGCCGAGGTGAAATTTAGATCCTCGTAGAGCGCCTGACAGCGGGCCACGATCTCGCTGGTTGATGGTGTGCTCATCGGTTCTCCCATCTTGCCGGGCGTTTGGCTATGAAGGCCTCAAGGCCCTCAACCGCGTCGCGGGTCGCCATCAAGTCTTTGAGGTAGAGCGTTTCGACTGCGGCCAGTTTGGTGATCATGCGTTCGGTGTAACCGTCGCGCGCCGCCCTCACCGCCAAGCGCATGGAACTGGCGCTCTTGGGGGCCATGTGATCGTCATAATAAGCCAATGCGGCGGCTTCAGGGTCGTCGGCGACGAAGTCCACCAATCCAATCGCAGCGGCCTCCTCCCCGGTAACCTTCCGCCCCGAAAAGAGGAGATCCTCGGCCCTCGACTGACCAATACGCTCCGGCAATAGACAGGACGCCGCCGGCGCGAATACGCCGAGTTGCATTTCCGGTTGGCCAAGACCGGCCTCCGGTGCCGCGAACAACAGATTGCCCGCCGCTGCAACTTCCAAGCCTCCACCGAGGCACTGACCCTGGATCGAAATCAGGATCGGGATCGGACTTTGCAGCATCCGACGGACCAACGCATGCAGTCCCTTCAGCATCTCGGCGCACTGCTCGGGCAGGTGCTCCTCGACGCTGGCGCCGAAACTGAAATGCGGTCCCGACGCATCCAGCAGCACCGCCACCAGTCCGCCATTGTCGAGATGCTCCGCGAATGCCGCGTCAAGCGCCGCAATCATTTCACCATCGATGATGTTGGCTTTTGGACGATCGAGCCTGAGACGCAGCAATGTGCCGTCGCGATCGAGCCAGACCTTCAGCGGCGTGGTCACTTCTCGGCCCCGGGCATAAGTGAGTTGGTAAATCTGCCGGTCCACCGGGCACCCATTGCCAGCGATTGACGGAGGGCGATGAAATCGACCTCCCGGCCATGCTCTTTGTCGCCTTCGTTGAACGCCCGAAAACCGGCACGTGCCTCGGTCATCATGTTGAGTGAAAGCCAGGCGCGGGAGTTTTCCTTGTTTGCGTTCCAAGCCTGGAGTTTCGGCTTGCGCAATTCCTCGACGGTCTTGGTGGTGCAATCGGGAAAGGTCATCAACAGCTTGGTGCACAACTCCTCGACTTTTTCATCCAGTCGGGAGAGGTCGACCTCGCCTTTGGCCATCTGCGCCTTGCCGGCGGCCAACTCATCTCCGGTCTTCGGCTCACCGTGGATGATCCGGCCCCACTCGTCTGTCATCCGCGCGGTCTCGACCATCGGATTGGCAATGAACTCACCATCGACCTTTAGAGCCGGCACAATATCTGTGAGGATGCCCATCCGACACGCCTTGTGGGCCGAGAAGGGCTCACACAACACGCCCGACACCATCGCCTGCTCGCACCCGATCATCACTGGCAGGAAGTCGGTCGAACCGCCAACCGGCGCTGAGCCATGCTTGGGCCCAGCCTGTCCGAAGCGGGCCAAATCCTGGGCAACGGAAAAGTCGCAAGCCATGCCGATTTCCTGACCGCCGCCGATACGCATGCCGTTGACGCGGCAGATCACTGGTTTGTCGCAACCCAGAATGGCTGACACCATGTCATTGAAAAGCCGCATGTATTGACGGTATTCCTGAGGCCGCCCGGCATAATATTCGGCATATTCCTTGGTATTTCCGCCGGTGCAAAAGGCTTTGTCGCCCGCAGCGGTAAACACCACCGCATTGACGTCCCGGGCATTGGAAGCCGCCCTGAAGGCGAGAATTACCGACTTCACCATGTCGGTCGTATAGGAATTGAACTGGGTCGGATTATTGAGCGTGATCCATGCGTTATAGAGCCCGTCCGCAATGCTACCGTCTGGTCCCTTGGCGGGCCGTAGCTCATAGCTGACTTTGTCGGAAATTTGCTCCCGCGCCTTTTCGGGCACGAGGTCATGGGGCTGGAAATCAAACCCTTCATTCGCAGGAACATCCATCTGATCGTCTCTCCTAGAGGCTTGTTCAGGCTGGCACCGCGTCTAAAACTTCATGACTGGCGAGAGCTGTTGACACTACCTTGAACTCCAATTATCGTAAAACCGTACGACAATACCTATTTAAGGTCAACACTGAATCAGACCCGCGAACTTAACCGGAGCATGTCGAAGATCGGTAATCCCATGCGAAAAGAAGAAGCCACCTATCACAGCATCTCATTCGCCATTGTCGGCAGCGGCGGCGCTGGTGTGTTGACCGCAGGTTCGATCTTGCTGGAAGCCGCTGGAAAGGCCGGATGGTACGGCATTATGAGCCGCTCGGTCGGCCCACAGATCCGGGGTGGGGAAGCGGCGGCTCTCGTAAGGCTTTCAACCCGACCGGTCGACTGCGCGGCAGAGAGCTACGATCTCATGGTCGCACTCGATTGGCGCATGGCCGAAGGTTTTGCGGCCGAAATGCCCCTGACCGCAGAGAGCATGGTGATTGGCAATTCATCGGCTGGAGATACTCCTGCGGCAATCGTCAGCACCGGGGCCACGTTGGAACAGGTTGAGATGAAAGAACTTGCCGGCGATGTTCCCGGTGGCCGGGAGAACATGATTGCCACCGGGCTAGTTGCCGGGCTCACCGGGTTGCCATTGGATGACATCATGTCGGTCATCACCGCAAGACTGGCCGGTAAGGGCGTCGACGCGATCGAGGCAAGTCGCGAATGCATCAAGACTGGATTGCGTCACTCCGAGCAGTTCGGACAGTCCTTCATTCTGGAGCGACCGGCATCCAAGACCACCGCACGCTGGTTGATTACGGGCAACGAAGCC
>JABIRP010000070.1 GCA_018699735.1 Rhodospirillaceae bacterium
CGCCTCAATCGCGTTGCCGCCCTCGCGCAAGACCTCCAATCCGGCCTGCGCGGCGAGATGGTGCGGGGCGACGACCGCCCCGTTCAGGCATTGTTTTGCGCGGGGCATGGTTCGGTCCTTGATGTGGGTTTAAATGTTCAGACCGTGGGATACGCGATCCGACGCGTCAGTAAAATGCCTTTTCCGCAGCTCGGTAACGCTTGCATCCGATTTCCAGTGATCCCTGATCCTTGCGTCCGTCCTCCGCTCACTCCTAGAGTGTCGTCCGTTAAAAAGCAGAAAACGACAGAACCATCGTGCCAGACGTCAACCATGAAACCACTGGATATCTTTATCTCGCGATCGAGGAGGTCGCGCGGGAAATGCAGTCACGCCTGCTGATCGCCCGGGCTGCACTTGAGATCGGCTTGAGTCCGATTATCGGCCCGCAGGCTTGGTTTGGTCAGAACCTGGACAGGTTACCTCCCGGATTTCTCCTACTTAAAGGAAATAATCGTGTCCAGGAGCGCATGATGCGGCTCGCCAAGCGGCTCGGCCATGCCACCGGCTCAATCGAAGAAGAAGCGTTCTCGGTTTGCGAACCACGAGAGATCTTACGCCTGTTCGCGACTGGGGTAGACGAGGTCTGTGACTTGTTTTTCGCTCAGGGACCGCATCACGCCGAATGCCTGAAAGGCGCGTTTCCAAGCGCGGCCGAACAAATCAAAATCACCGGCAATCCGCGGGCTGACTTGTTGGCCGACCCGGACTTGCGGGCTATCACCTTTTCAGAGACATCCGCGCACGAGCGGACGAACCCGTACCTGTTGATCAACACTAATTTCGGCCTGATCAACCCCAACATCGGCGACACGCTGCAGTGCTACGGTAACTGTGTCTCTGTGGGCTTGCTTGATCCGAACGATCCCAGCGACATCGCTGATATTGAAGAGTGGTTCGCCTGGGAGCGGAGAAATTTCTCTAGTATCATCACGTTCATCGAAGCCCACCGAACCCAGCCGGACCCGTTGCCGATTGTGCTCCGGCCCCATCCCTCGGAAAGATTGGTGCTTTGGGACGCTCTCTATGCCAATGACCCGTTGGTTCGCGTGATCCGAGAGGGCTCGCATCTCGACTGGACCGCACAAGCCCAAGTGATGGTACACACCAGCTGCACCACCGGCCTGGAAGCGCATCTTCTTGGCACGCCGACGCTTTCGCTCGTAACCCCGGGATCCCGTTGGGACGGTTTTTTCATCGCCAACCAAGTCAATTTCACAGCCGCAGATCCATGGGATGCTGCCGTTAAAGCTGGCGAACTGGCCAAGCAACCGAAATTGGACAGGCCCACGCCCAAGGGTACTGAACTCGGTTCACACCTCACGCTCGACGCTACACAGCCAAGTGCGGAAAAGATCGCAGCACTCGTGGCGATCGCACTTGTCGACCAGAAATTGATGACCGACGTCGCGGTCTATGCGGGCCAAACCCGTCGCGTTGGGTTGAACACGCGCGGACAGGCGAAGCTCGCGGACGACACGAATGAGATATCCGGCTTCCTCTCGAGATTGGAGTCCGCGCGACAGTATTCGCATCCTGCGACACTGCGTGAAATTTCACCTTTGGTCAGGGCACTCGAATTCGGAGACCGGTCTTGATCGCGTCGTCAGGCACCCGCCAATTAATGTGCGATCTAATAGAGCATCCAAGTTCGTGGGGGCCCTATCTTGATCTCGCGGCAAATCTTGAGTGCGATGGCAGCCCCGAGGCCGCTGAGCGTATCCTCGTCCGACTGATCCGAATTGTGCCTGGTGAGCCACAGGCGTATCTGCTTGCAGCGCGTTTGGCCATGGCCCGGTCCGACACCGCCAAAGCAGCGCCGCTTGCCAGCCGCGCCTTGATGTTTGCCCCCAATTTATCACCAGCATATGAAATTCTGGCCCAGAGATTGTCGGAGCGCCAGCGGCCCGCACGGGCAATTAGGGCATGCTTTCAGGCTTTTACTGCCGAGCCCGCATCCCCCAGCGCCTTTGAGCGGTTGATGCAAGAGCTGATGCGCGCTAACGAGTTCACCCGCATGATCCGCTTCGCTGGCGATCTGGCGATGAAATTTCCAAACCAGGCCCAGATTTATTTCTGGCTCGGCCGCGCCAAACGCCTGGTCGGCTACACGGCGGACGCAGAGGCTGACCTTGATCGCGCCCTGAGCCTCGACCCCAATTTCGCGACCATGATCCGCTACACCCGCGAGACCGTGACCTTATCGGAAGCGAAGGACCTGATCGCCAAGGCGCGCCGAACAACAGACCCAGCGAGATGACATGCGGCGGGGTGACAAGCGGCGGAGAATCCGCAATCCTACCCCTCCTCCCGAAAGCACTGATATCAACCGCCTGAGGCAATCCAACGCATGATCACGACCAGCAGCGAACCCATCATCGGCAAACCGCTACCGCGCAAAGAAGACCCGAAACTCCTGCGCGGTGGTGGCCGCTACACCGACGACGCCAACGCCGAAGGTCAGGCGCATGGCTGCGTCGTGCGATCGGTGTATGCCCATGGGCTCATTCGAGACATCGACACAGCGGCGGCGCTGGCAGCGCCCGGCGTAATCGCGGTTTATACCAACGTCGATCTCGAGGCCGAAAGTTACGGCACGCTGAAATGCGCTTTCAACGCCGAGGGCAGAGGCGGCAAACCGCTAATTAAGCCGCCACGGCATGCGCTCGCCAAAGGCAAAGTGCGGCATGTCGGCGATCCGATCGCCTTCGTCGTCGCAGAGACCCGCGAGCAAGCACGAGAGGGGGCGGAACTGGTCGAAGTTGATATCGACCCGCTACCCGCCGTCACCAGTGCGGTCGCAGCCGCCGCACCCGATGCCCCGCAGCTTTGGGACGAGGTGCCAGGCAACCTCGCCATCGACTTTCATTTCGGCGATACCGAAGCCATCGAAGACGCCTTCCAGCGCGCCGCGCACACCACCAGCCTCGATCTCGCCAACGACCGCGTCGTCGTTGCCGCCATGGAGCCGCGCGCGGCGCTGGCCGAATACGACCAAGAGACCGAACGCTGGACCGTCCGCGTCGGCTGCCAAGGCACCTTCGGCATGCATAACGGCATCGCGGCACTGCTGAACGTAGAGCCGGACCGGGTGCGGGTACTGGCCGACCAGACCGGCGGCTCGTTCGGCATGAAGTCAGGGCCTTATCCGGAATATCTTTGCGTCGCCCACGCGGCGCGCGCGCTTGGCCGGCCGGTCAAATGGCGCGATGAGCGCTGGGAAAGTTTCCTCTCCGACAATCACGGACGCGGCAGCCGGATCAAAGGCGAGTTGGCCTTGGATTCAGATGGCAATTTTTTGGCGCTCAGGGTCACCGGCCACGCCGATCTCGGCGGTTATCTCTCGAATATGGGGCCGCATTCCCAAAGCATGAACCTGGTCCGAAATCTGGCCAGTCTTTATGCGACGCCGCTGTTGCAGGTCTCGACTAAATCGATGTTCACAAACGCCACCCCGGTCGGCCCCTATCGCGGTGCCGGAAGGCCGGAGGCGAATTATTTCGTCGAGCGACTGATCGACAAATCAGCCCGCGAGATGGGTATCGACGCGATCGAGTTGCGCCGACGCAATCTGGTCCAACCGGACGCCATGCCCTACAAGGCCTGTTCCGGCCTAACCTACGACAGCGGCGATTTCCCGCGCGTGCTGGCCACCGCCGTTGAGAAAGCGGACCTACCGGGCTTTGACGCCCGCAAGGCTGAAAGTGCCGCCAAGGGCAGACTGCGTGGGCGCGGTTTCTGCTCGTATCTTGAGGTTACCGGTCCTCCAGGCAAAGAAATGGGTGGTGTGCGGTTTGACGAAGATGGCGGCGTCACGATCGTCACCGGCACCCTCGATTATGGCCAAGGTCACGCCACGCCCTTCGCGCAGGTGCTGGCCGACACGCTCGGCGTACCATTCGAGAAAATTGGATTGTTGCAAGGCGACAGCGACGAGTTGGTGACTGGTGGCGGAACCGGTGGCTCAAAATCCGCGATCGCCAGCGGCGGTGCCATCGTCGAGGCGGCAGCCGAAGTGATCGCCAAGGGTCGTGCAATGGCAGCGCACGTGTTGGAAACCGCCGAGGCCGATATCGAGTTTCGCGACGGCGCCTTCATCGTAGCCGGCACTGACCGGTCGATCAGCGTAATGGATTTGGCGGCCCAGGCGCGGGCTGGGATTCCGGACTTGCCCGAAGACATTCCAGGCGATCTGGACGTGGCGCTGATACATGAGACCGCTCCGTCCTCGTTTCCCAACGGCGCGCATGCAGTCGAAGTTGAGATTGACCCCGGTACCGGACAGGTCTTCGTCGTGCGATACGCGGCTGCAGATGACTTCGGGGTCATCTTGAACCCGATGATGGTCGACGGGCAGGTGCATGGCGGTATCGTCCAGGGGTTGGGCCAGGCGCTCGGCGAGCAGGTCACATTCGATGCCGACGGTCAGCCGCTCACTGGCTCCTTCATGGATTACGCCATGCCGCGAGCCGATGACGTGCCGGCGTTCGATATCGATTATGTTGAGGTTCCGGCCAAGACCAACGCGCTCGGCGTCAAGGGTTGCGGCGAGGCCGGATCCTCCGGCGCGCTTGGTGCGATAATGAATGCGGTGGTCGATGCGCTGTCGCAGTACGGGATTGAGCATATCGATATGCCGGCAACGCCGGAACGCGTCTGGCGGGCGATCCAGGAGGCGCGAGGTTAGAAAGTCGCACGACGAAACCGTCATCCTGGACGGACCCCGGACTAAGTCCGGGGGGAGATCCGGGAACTTCCAACGGTTACAGTCGTCCGACAGATCCCGGCTCGGCGCTTTGCTTGGTCGGGATGACG
The DNA here is from genome assembly GCA_018699735.1 of Rhodospirillaceae bacterium. Taxonomy (GTDB): domain Bacteria; phylum Pseudomonadota; class Alphaproteobacteria; order Thalassobaculales; family Thalassobaculaceae; genus JABIRP01. The sequence goes on from JABIRP010000070.1 coordinate 4,855, forward strand.
GAAATGCCCTCGAAGAGTCTTTGAACCCAGGCTGGATCTGAGCCAAACTCTCACCCGGAAATCGGAGATGAGCATGCGTATCGAACCACTTTGCTCGGCGCTTGGCGCTGAGGTCTCGGACATTGACCTGAGCCAACCGCTCGACCGAGAGACGAGCGATGCCCTGCGCGCGGCCTATCTTGAACATCACCTGCTGTGTTTCCGCTCTGACCCGGTCACGCCGGCTGAGTTCGTGCGGGTGGCGCGGATATTTGGTGAGCCTCAGCGTCAGTTGATCCGAGACGAATGGGTCGATGGCGTGGAAGAGGTCTCGATGCTCAACAGCACTTATGAGCGCCCGGAGGATAAGCCCGAGGACATGTCGCTTGTCCGGTTGACCGGCTGGCACACCGACGACAGTTATTTTCCGGTTCCGGCCCACTCCACCCTGCTGCAGTCGATCCAAATCCCCGAGAGTGGCGGTCAAACCAGCTTCGCCAATACCCGCAAGGCCTGGGAGGATATGGCCGAGGATCGCAAAGCCGTGTTCGACGGGCTGATGGCAGTGCACGACTATGACACCATCCGCGCGCCCGGCCGGCCGACGAAGTTGACCGCAACGGAAGATTCGGAAACCGCCGAGGTGATCCACCCGCTGATACGGACCCATGAGGATACCGGCGCCAAGGCGATCTATTACAACGCCAACCGTACAGACCGGGTGACCGGCATGGAGCGCGAAGAGAGTGACGCACTGCTCGACGAAATTGCCGAACAACACACCCGACCGCAATATGTCTATCGACACGAATGGCGGGTCGGGGATTTGCTGGTGTGGGATAACCGGTGCCTGGTGCACTCGGTCAATATGGATTTTCCGGTCCAGCAATCCCGGCTGCATCAACGCATGCTGCTGAAGGGGACGGTACCGGTTTGAGGATTGAGAGCCATGCCGTCTGACACTATGCAATCAACCGGCGACGACCAAAACCCACGGTATGGCTGGGTCATGGTGTTCGTCGCATTCTCGTTGACGGCGATGAGCTTCGGCAGCCTTGGCGCCGTCGGCGTATTCCTGAAACCGATTGCCGCAGAGTTTGGCTGGTCTCGTGGCAGCACCGCATTTGGCTACACTGTGGCAGCGATGGGCGCCGCCGTATTCGGCATCCTCTGGGGCTTCCTCGCCGACCGAAACCCGACCCGGTATTTCTCGTACATGGGCGCCTTCGCGGTCGCCGTCTCGATGCTGCTGTTGAGCCAAACCGCCGCACAGTGGCAGTATTATCTTTCCTATGGTCTCTTCGGTGCCTTCGGTCATGCAGCCTTGGTGAGCCCCATGTGGGCCAATGTCGGCCAGTGGTTCACCCGCAACAAGGGGACCGCAATCGGCATCGGAATGGCCGGTGGGGCGTTCGGGCAAGCCGTGGTGCCCTTCACGGCCAGGCTCCTGATCTCGGCCTATGATTGGCAAACCGCGTATATGATTTTGGGAGCCGCCTTTTTGGTGCTCGGCTTGCTAATCGCGTCCCTGACCCGAGACCCACCGGCAAAGCGCGCTCGTCTGGCCGCGCTTCGCGAGGGCACCGCGGCAAACAGTTCCTGGTCTTTGGGTGAAGGTCGTTATGTGGTCGGATGGTTTAGCGCCGCAGTGCTGTTCTGCTGCTCGTGCATGTCGTTGGCGATCGTCCATGTCGTACCGATGCTGTCCGATCGCGGCTTCACTCCCGAGCTTGCGGCGGGTGCCCTTACGACGTTGATGCTGGCCGGTGTTTTTGGGCGAATGGGTGCCGGGAAAATCTGCGACCTGATGGGCCCACTACCAACCTATGCCACAATGTCGCTCGGCCAGACCGTACTCGTGGCCTGGTTTCCTCATATTGAGTCCTTGGTCGGCGTCTACGTGCTGGCGGTGGCTTTTGGATTCACCTATTCCGGCGTCATGGCTTGCATGGTGGTCTGCGTGAACACCATGGTACCGGTTGAGGTTGGCGCTCGGTCGTGGTCCATCGTCGGGTTTTTCGCTTGGATCGGCATGGGGCTCGGCAGTTATGCCGGCGGCGCGGTTTTTGATGTTACCGGTGGTTATCCGTGGGCCTTCGCCCTCGCCGCTCTATTGGGCACACTCAATCTGGCGGTCCTCGCCGCCTTTTACATCAGTCGCCGCAAGCGGCAGATCACGCTCGCTGCAGCCTGATGATGGACCGGATAAAAGGTGCCCAGAAGCATCAGGAACAAAAGGGATCGATTGATGTCCGAAGCAGCGGAATTTAGTCCAGCAACCCTCAATCTCGCATCGGTTCGCGCCCGGCATGCGGATCTGGCTGGATCGATAATTCACACACCGACAACGCGATTGGCATCGCCGGTTGTTGGCCAAATTTTAGCCAGCGATCAGGTCTATCTGAAGTTGGAATGCTATCAGCGGACCGGAACCTTTAAGGCACGGGGGGCGTTGTCCGTGGCCCGGGCCATACCAGACCGGGATAGAGCAAAAGGCATCACAGCAGCCAGCGCCGGCAACCACGCCATCGCCGCCGCCTGGGCGGCGCGGCAATTGGGCGTTAGCGCCAAGGTGGTGATGCAGAGCACGGCCAACCCATTCAGGGTAGCCCTGGCACGGGCCGAGGGCGCGGAGCTGATCATGAAAGAAGGCGGCCTGGCTGCCATCGGCGAGGCCGAACGCCTGGCCGAGGATGAGGGGCGTACCTTTATTCACCCGTTCGAAGGCATAAACACCACTCTTGGCGCCGCCGGTGTGGGGTTGGAGATCATGGAGGATCTGGCAGCGATCGGTGCCGGTGCGGACGCGGTCATCGTCTCGGTCGGTGGCGGCGGATTGATCAGCGGTGTTGCCGCCGGTGTAAAACTGGTCAACCCAAACTGCGCCGTCTATGGCGTTGAGCCAGAGGGCGCAGACAGCGTCTCACGAAGCCTGGCTGCCGGCAAACCAGTCACCCTGGACAAGGTCGACACCATTGCCGACAGTCTGGGCCCGCCATTTTCCCTGCCCTACGGGCTGTCTGTTATTCGTGAATTTGTCGATGACGTGGTCAGAATTACCGATGATCAGATCCTGGCTGGCCTGGTGGTCTTGCAGGAAGAAGGCAAGCTGGCCGTGGAGCCGGCGGCGGGTGCCGCCATGGCGGCCGCACTGGGCCCATTGCGGGCGCGGCTGCAGGGCAAGCGCACCGTCATCCTGATCTGCGGCGCCAATATTGACGGCGAAACCTACACGCAATTGCACGCACGAGGCCGCGAGCATGTCGCGGCGCTCATTGGGGCTTCAAATTGAGTAGGAACTGAACCATGGGAACCATCGGCTTCATGGACCCACCTAAGACCGGTCCGTTCAACGCATTGCCGTGTTTCATGAACGTGCCGCAGTCGGTGGACCCTTCTGGGAGCCTCGCGGCAATACTCGGCGCGCCGTTCGATTGCGGCATGCATCCAACCCGGATCGGCTCACGCCAAGGCCCGGCCGCGATCCGGGAGCAATCGACCCTGGTGCGCCCCTTTCAGCCACCGCATGCCCCGTTCAATGTCCTGGAGATGCTAAACGTCGTCGACTGTGGCAACGCCGATGTCACGTCCAGTTTGATCGAGGAGTCCTTTGAAGCGATCGAAGCCGCCGCCACTCTTATCCATCAAGCCGGTGCGGCCCCGGTAGCTTTCGGCGGCGACGGCTCAATTTCCCTACCGCTGATGCGGGCGGCCAAGACGCGGTACCCCAACCTCTCGGTCCTGCATATCGACGCCCATACCGATACCTACCGCGGCGACGGTAACGCGATCCATCATCGCTACAACGTCGCGACCACCTTCACCCGAGCGGCCGAAGAGGGCACGGTCGACGCGGCCCAATCCTTTCACGTCGGCCCGCGCGGCACGGTGATGGTCGGCGATGTGTTCGACCATACGCGAGAACAAGGCTATGGCTTGATCCCGGGTAAAGATCTGTTCGGCAAAGGACTGATGGAGACCGCAGCCGAGCTTCGAGCCGCGATGAGCGGCCGACCGGTCTATCTCTGCTTCGACATGGATTTTTTCGACCCGTCTTGCGCTCCCGGTGTCTGTACTCCGACCTGGGGCGGGGCGTCGGCGCGCGAAGGGTTGGATCTCCTGCACGCGCTCGCCGGGATCGACTTCGTGGCCTTCGATATCAACACCGTCAGCCCGCCGCACGACGTCGGCGGCATGACGGCGTTTCTGGCGGCAACGGTGGCGTTGGAATGCCTAACGCTCGCCTGTTTTTCGCCGTCGATACGCCAGCGCATCGCCAACCCGCCAGCAATTCCGGCCCAGGGCTCCCAGACCTAGAGCGTTGTCTATCGGGTCCTACACGCCAACCGCGGATCCGTCGCGCCTCGGGTCGGCGGTGCCGGCCAAGGCGCCGGTCGATGGATCGCGGGAGACCGCCTGCATGCCGCCGCATTGCATGGTGAACGGGCCGGGCAGTTCGATCTCATGACCGCGTCGGCGCAGCTCCTCTACCACGTCCGGCGCCACCCGGTCTTCCAACACCACGCGGCGGCCGTCGTACAGCCGGGCTCGCGGCCCCTCGATCGCCTGGCGCAGGTTCAATCCGTAATCCACATAGTGCACGAGCGCCTGTGTCTGGGTTTGCATGATGCCGTAGCTGCCGGGTGTGCCAAGGGCGAGGACCGGCGCGCCATCGCGGGTCGAAATTGATGGCGTCAGGCACATCGCCCAGCGCTTGCCGCCAATCATGAAGTTCGGGGAAGCCTTATTGAGGTCGCCCCAGTTCAAGAAATTGTTCATGCACACGCCGGTTTCAGGGATCACCACGCTGGACCCCCAGGGAGAGCCCAGGCTCTGGGTGATGCAAACCATATTGCCGTCGCTATCGGCAATCGAGACCGAAGTGGTGTGCGAACGGGCCTCGGCAACCTCCGGCGACGGTGCATCGCCAAACTGCTCGGTCCGCGCCGTGATCGGTGACGGATCGAGGATACGGTCGCGCAAAGGTGCGACAGCATCCTCCGTCATCAGCGCTTCGATCTCGGCGACCGTGCGATTGTTGTTCGTGATCCGCGTCTCGGCCGCAAGCCGGATCGAGCGGAGCACACGGTCGAGATGGTCGGCGCCGAGATGCTCCATTGCCGCCAGATCGAAGCCATCGAGGATGCGCATCGTCAACGGGAACTGAAACGCCTCGGACGGCGGCGGCGGAACATTTATCACGAGATCCCGGTAGGCGGCCCCCAAGGGCTCCTGCCACTCCGGCTCAACCGCTTCGAGGTCGGCCATGGTAAGGCAACCGCCAAGCGAACCGAGATGGTCGACCATCGCCTTGCCCAACGCCCCGCCATGCAGGTAGGCAACCCCCTCGGAAGCAATCGCCTCGTAGGTCTCGGCGAGGCGGGGTTGTTTCAGGACCCAACCTTCGCTAACCGTTCCGTCACCCGTCGCGTAAACCGCCTGCCACTCCGGCGTGCTGGCGCGTGTGGCGGTCATTTCAGCCATCAGAGCATACAGAGCGGAGACCGGGAATCCTTCTCTGGCATGCCGGATCGCCGGTTGCAGCACTTCGGCCAAAGGTTTCGTGCCATAGGTATCCAGCAACGTACACCATCCGGCGAGGTTGCCCGGCACGCCGCTCGCCATGGCGCCGGTGTTGATGTCTTCCTTGTGAACACCTTCGGCCAGGAATTTTGATGGCACCGGCGGTGTAAAGTCGAGACACCGCATGCGGTTCTCCGCCGCCACCCAACAGGTCGCCGCCCCCAAACCAGCCAAACCAGACATATAGGGTTCGACCACGTTCAAGGTCGAGACCGTGGCGACCACCGCATCGTAGGCGTTGCCGCCGGATCGCATGATCTCGGCGCCAGCAGCGGCAGCCAAGGGGTGTGCCGCAGCAACCATGCCACCGATGGCACGGGCAGGGGAATGGGTCACGCTCATGATGCTAGAACTCCGGGATTGGCTGGGCAGGACTGTCAGTGAAGGAATTCACCATTGCCCAATTGGTTAGGTCTCAAGACCCTAACCGTGACCCGGAGTGCTGCAAAAATCAACGCGTTTGGCTTTCGCGGTCGCCGGCTACTCCGCCGCGGTCTCCGAGACCCCTGCCACCGCCTCGATCGACGGTGAAAGATAGGCGCCCTGGCGTAGCAGCTCGCGCTGAATCAGCCGTGGATCGAGATTTCTCGGCAACACACCGGTTCCAGCTGCCAACGCTGCCGCTATACCGGCGGCGTGGCCGGTCATCCAGCATTGTGGAACCTCGCGCAGGAATGAATGCGAGCTGGTATCGCAGGCGACGTGACGGCCAGCGGCAAGCACACCGTCGATACCGGCTGGGACCAGCGCACCGAAAGGCACCGAGATATTTGGAATTTTCGGCGACAGCGATGTCGATACACCGATTTCGTCATCCCAGACCTTGGCCTCGTCCCATTGACCACGGGTGACTTTGTTCAGTCCGGTGATCCGGCGGCTGTGCCGCACACCGACCTGTGGTGCACCGAGCATCAGGAAAGCATTCTCAAATCCCGGTGCATTCTCGCGGTACATATCAATATGCCCAACGGTCAGCTGACGGGAGCGAAGCTCGACCTCGGTCAAATCCTCGACATCCACAGCGCTATAACCAGACAGCCGGGGCCCCATGAACAGCGCGATGTCATTGCGCCAGGAGACAAACGGCTTTTCGAAATATTTCAGGCTGTCGCGGCCGCGCGCCATGAAATCAGAGAAACCCTTCGGGTCGGAATACCGGAAAGCCAACCAGCGCTCGAGATCAACCCCGCCCATCAGGAAGGCCGTATTGATGCAGTGGTGGATATCTCCCTCGTCGATATCACTTTCGAAACTGAGCCCGGCGCGGACCAGAAGGTCCGCATCACCCGTCGTATCGACGACGGTCTTGGCCAGGATCGCCTGGCGGCCTTCCTTGCTTTCGAAGATGGCGCCGCGCATGACGCCATCCTCGACGATCGGATCGACCGCCCAGGAATGCAGCGTGAGGTGAACGTTTTGCTCTCGTACCATGTCAAAGGATAGGGTCTTCAAGGCTTCGGGATCGATGGTTGGTGACCAGGTGACGATGCCATGATAGGCCGCCGTGCGCTGCGCCCAATAGGCGGCAGTCGCGACATCCTTCGATCCCCAATCGGCACGTGGCGGGCCTTGCACCGCTTCTTTCGGCAGCCGGTCGAACAGGTCGTTGGCAATACCGGCGATGACCTGGGTGCCGTTCCAGTCCGACATGCGGTCGATCCAGATCACCAGACCGCCGGTCGACAACCCGCCCAGGTGATTGTAGCGCTCGACAAGTATGGTATCGGCACCCGAGCGGCCGGCGGCGATCGCCGCTGCCGTTCCCGCCGGCCCGCCGCCAACAACTAAGACATCGGTTTCGGCAAAGACCGGCGTCTCTCGGGCCGCTTCCTTAATGGTCAGGGCCGGCCGTTTGCGCCGATGAGGCCGGTCGCCTTGCCCGAAAATCTCACTCTGCCCGAACACCTCGATGCCCTGGATGTTACCGATACTGTTGGTCAAATTGATGTCCGACATAGCGCTCTCTCCACTTCCGTCTCTTCAGGCTGTCTCAGCCTATTCTCGGGAAAAAGTATAGGCCGGCTATTCCGGTTGAGTCACCAACCGAGCGATTTGACGGCACCAGAGGGACAAAATGCCCCATTCGAGCTGACCTCTTCCCGCCTTGAGCAGGGTCCGTTACGCTCGCAGGCAACAATGCTTTCGAGGAGAGACGAGAGATGGCTTGGCGGCTCGGTGTTGATATCGGCGGAACCTTCACCGACGTGGCCGTGGTCGACGAGACCGACGGCACGATCGGCGTGACCAAGGTCTCGACCACTCCTGGTGATTTCGCCCGCGGCGTGATCGAGGCTCTGGAACAGGCGATCTCGCGATATGGCATCCAGCCGGATGCCGTAAACCTGTTGGCCCACGCCACAACCGTCGTCACCAACGCTATCCTGGAGTCCAAAGGCGCCAAGATTGCTTCGATTTCGACCCGGGGGTTTCGCGACCTGCTCGAGCTGCGCCGCTCGGCGCGCTCCGACCTTTACGACCTGAACCAGGATCCGCCCTCGGTGCTGGTACCGCGACGTCGCCGATTGGAGATTACCGAGCGCATCGGTGCCGACGGCTCGGTTGTCACACCCTTGGATGAGCGTGAGATTGACGGACTTGTCGCGGCCTTGCGAGAGCAGAAGGTCGAGGCGGTCGCGGTCTCGCTGTTGTTCTCGTTCTTGAATGACGACCATGAGCGCCGGCTCGGCGAACGCCTCCGCACGGCGCTGCCAGATATCCCGATCTTCCTGTCGAGCGAGGTCCTGCCGGAGATCCGAGAGTTTGAGCGCAGCAGCACGACGGCGGTCTGCGCCTATGTGGCGCCGATCCTGGAGTCTTATCTGGCCCGCCTGAAACAGGCGGTCACGGCCCAGGGCCTACCAGTCCCCTACGTCATGGGCTCAGGCGGCGGCGTGTTCGAGATCGAAGAGAGCTTACGCATGCCGGCTATGGCGGCCGAGAGCGGCCCCGCCGCCGGTGTGATCGCGGCAGCACTCGCCGGACGGCAAATCGGTCGGGAGGATTTGATCTCCTTCGACATGGGCGGCACCACCGCAAAGGCAAGCCTGATCCAAGGCGGCCGGGTCGAGACGACGCCGGAGTACGAGGTCGGTGGCGAGGGTAGCGCCAGCCGCTGGCTACACGGGACCGGCCATCCGATCCGCGTGCCGGTGATCGACCTGGCCGAGGTCAGTGCCGGCGGCGGCTCGATCGCGTGGGTTGATCCGGCGGGCTCACTGCGTGTTGGACCACAAAGCGCCGGCGCCGAGCCGGGACCGGTCTGCTATGGCTGGGGCGGGACCGAGCCAACCGTCACAGATGCCAATCTCGTGCTCGGCCGGCTTGATGCCAGCTCCCTGCTCGGCGGCGACCTGCCGATCGACTACGCCCGCGCCGAGGCCGCGATTGCCGAGAAAGTTGGCGCACCACTCGGGCTCGGCGTGGAGGAGGCCGCTGCCGCCATAATCGCGGTGGTCAACAACGCCATGGCCGAGGCCTTGCGCATCGTCTCGGTCGAACGCGGCCACGACGCGAGAGAGTTCGCATTGATCTGCTTTGGTGGCGCCGGACCGTTGCATGCAAGCGCTCTTGCCGAAGAGCTGGAAATCGCTCAAGTCGTGGTACCGCCCATCCCTGGTGCCTTCTCGGCCCTCGGTTTGGTCGGCTCCGACATCCGGCGCGACTATGGCCGGACTTTCTTCACACCCCTCGACGAGGCCGACCCCGAGGCGGTCGAGGCCGGATATCGCGATCTGGAAAGCCAGGCCCGTGAGATGCTAGGGCGAACCTCGGTCCCGCCGGAAAACTGGGAGCTGGAGCGCAGCGCCGATTTGCGCTACCTGCGCCAAGCCTACGAGTTGACCGTCGAAGCGCCAGCCAAGATAGACAGAAACTCCTTGCCGGCCCTGGCAGACGGCTTCCACGCCCGCCACGAGACCACATACGGTCACGCCAATCCAAGCGAACGCGTGCAGATCGTCACCCTCAGGCTGCGTGCAACGGCCAAGCTGCCAGCACTTGAACTGGCGCAGCGTGTGACCGCTACGGACGGAGACGCACTCAAGGGCAATCGCTCGGTCTGGTTCAAGGATGGCGGACGACTTGAATGCCGAGTGCTCGACCGCGATCGCATGGCCGCCGGATCGGACTTGATGGGTCCAACGATCATCGAATCGCTCGACAGCACCATCGTCGTCCCACCGGGTTGGAGTGCCCGCCTGGACGACAAGGGCTTCATTACGATGGGGAGGGTGTGATGCAAGATCACTTTGCCTATCGCCCTATAGCGGTCATCTCCGCCCCTCAAGCCATCATCCCCGCGTACCAGACCGTCATCCCCGCGAAGGCGGGGATCCAGCTCTTCGCTCCAATGCCAACCTGGATTCCCGCCTTCGCGGGAATGACGAAAACCATGGAGGCCACGCCATGACCGAATCTCAGACCTCGCGTTTCGATCCGGCAACCTTCGTGATTATCAAAAACAGCCTCTACGCGGCGGCCGAAGAGATGAAGATCGTCTTGGCCAAAACCGCCTACTCACCGATTCTGAAGGTGGCTGGCGACTATTCCTGCGGCATCTTTGACGCCGACGGCAACATGGTGGCGCAAGGCCCGGACCTACCGATCCATCTGGGCTCGATGCCGGATGCGGTGAAGGCCGTGGTTTCGGTGGTTGAAACATTCGAGGACGGCGACGTCTATATACATAACGATCCGTATTTCGGCGGCTCGCATCTACCGGACGTAAACGTGGTCAGCCCGGCCTTCCACGACGGGCGCCTGCTTGGGTTCGCCTGCGTGCGGGCGCATTGGCCGGATGTCGGCAGCGCCACGCCGGGATCATACGGCGCCGTCACCGAAATTTACGGCGAGGGATTGCGCCTGCCTGTGGTGCGCCTGCATGCCGCCGGCGTGGTCCAGAAAGACATCGAGGCGATCATCTTCTCGAATGTGCGCACGCCGGACGAACGGCGCGGTGACCTCGGGGCGCAAATCGCCGCCAACCGCCGCGCCGTCCAGCGCCTGGGTGCGCTCGCCGGCAAATACGGCACTGAAACCCTGATCGAGGCGATGGGCGAGGTGATGGATTATTCCGAGCGGATGATGCGCACGCTGCTCTCTCGCCTGCCCGACGGAGAGTCCGCCTTCGAGGATTTCTGCGACGGCGACGGCATCATCGAGGACGGTGACGACGAGGACCAACCCTTCACCATCCGCATGACCGTGCGCAAGACCGGCGACAGTCTGTTCGTTGACTTCGCCGGCAGCGATCCCGGCGTTTCGGGCCCGATGAACGCGCCGCTGTCGGTGACCGCTTCCGGGGTCTTTACCGCGATCAAGACCATCGTCGACCCCGACGGCATGGCGCCGCCAAACTCCGGCTGCTGGCGCACCGTGACCGTGACGGCACCCAAGGGCTCGGTGGTCAATGCCGAGTATCCGTCCCCGGTGGTCTATGCCAACCATGAGATGTCGCACCGGGTTTGCGATATGACTTTCGGCGCCATGGCGGCTTTCATGCCAGACAACGTCATGGCCTGCAGCCAGGGCACCTCCGCCATTATCACGCTCGGCGGAAAAGACCCGCGCAACGGCCAGCGCTATGTCAGCTACGAGACCATCAAAGGTGGCTTCGGCGCGCGGCCGACCAAGGACGGCATCAACGCCGTGGCGAGTGGGATTTCCAACACCATGAACACGCCGGTCGAAATCCTGGAGATGAGCTTTCCAGTCCGCATTGAATGTTACGAGTTGCTGCCGGACAGCGGCGGCCCTGGGCGCTGGCGCGGCGGCCTCGGAGCCAAAAGGGAATGGCGCATACTCGGGCACAAGTCGCGGGCCGCGTCCTGCCTGGAGCGCACCAAATCGCCACCCTTCGGGTTAAACGGCGGACAGGCTGGAACCACCGCCCGGATCGTTGTCACGGACGCGAGCGGTGGTGAGCGAACGGCGCCAGGCAAAGGTGCCTTCGACGTGCCGTCGGGAGGACTTATCAATCTCTCGGCCCCAGGCAGCGGCGGTTACGGCAATCCAGGCGAGCGCGATCCCGCCATGATTCGCGAGGATCTTCTGGACGGATACGTGACCGAGGAAGGCGTTAGGCGGGATTATGGGGTGGATCCGGATATATTGTTATTGGGGAAAATTAGCGACTAGAGCGCCCTTCGACACGGGCTTCGGCTTCGCTCAACCCGGCTCAGGATGACGAACTTCATGTACTCTATGTTCGTCATCCTGAGCCAGATCGAGTAAGCGGAGCGCATCGAGATCCGTGTCGAAGGACGCTCCAACCACGGAGACAAGCACTTGAACGTCCTGCCAAACTCAATCCACGCCCGCGACATTGCCAGCGTGGTTCACCCTCAGACCAATCTCGCGACCCACGCCGAGACTGGACCTTTGGTCATCACCGGAACCAGCGGTACGCGGGTGCGCGACGACAACGGCAAGGAGTATATCGAGAGCGTGGCCGGACTTTGGTGCGCCTCGCTCGGTTTCGCGGTCGAGCGCCTGGCCCAAGTCGCCTATGAACAAATGCGCACGCTCGGCTACTACCATACCTATCGCCAGCGCACGAACGAGCCGAGCGTCGACTTGGCCGAAAGGTTGCTCTCGATCGCCCCAGTGCCGATGTCGAAAGTGCTGTTTCAATGCTCTGGTTCGGAAGCGAACGACACCGCAATCAAGCTCTGTTGGTACTATCACAACGCCATCGGCAAACCTGAGAAACGCAAGATCATCGCCCGCCGCATGGCCTATCATGGCAGCACCGCCGCCGCCGTCAGCCTGTCGGGCAAACCGGACATGCATGCCGATTTCAATCTGCCCTTCGAGCCCTTCCTGCATACCGAATTTCCACACTACTACCGCCGTCACGAAGACGGGGAGAGCGAGGAAGAGTTCGCCACGCGCATGGCCGGCGCTCTGGAAGCCCTGATCCTGGAAGAAGGCCCTGAGACCATCGCCGGCTTCTTCGCCGAGCCGGTCATGGGGGCCGGTGGTGCGATCATCCCGCCTCGAAGTTACTTCGAGAAGGTTCAGGCCATCCTGGAAAAGTATGAAATTCTGTTTGTCGCAGATGAGGTGATCTGCGGCTTCGGGCGAACTGGGTCGATGTGGGGATCCGAGACTTTTGACCTGAAGCCCGACATGATCTCCAGCGCCAAGGCATTGTCGGCCGCCATGCAACCGATCTCGGCGCTGATGATCAACGACAAGATCTATCAGGCCATGCTGGATCAGAGCCACAAGCTCGGCCCCTTCGCCCACGGTTACACCTATGCCGGCCATCCGGTTGCCTGCGCGGTCGCATTGGAGACCCTCAAGATTTACGAGGAGATGGACATCGTCACACGGGTGCGAGGAATTTCGCCGGGCTTTATCGACACGCTTTCGGCCTTCGCCGATCATCCGCTGGTCGGCGATGTGCGCGGCGTCGGGCTATTGCTTGGCATGGAGTTGATGGGTGACAAAGCGAGCCGGGGGCCGTTCGCGCCGGACCTCAAGGTCGGCGCCCGCGTCGGGGCCAATGCCGAGAAGCATGGGCTGATTTTGAGGGTTGTCGGCGACCGCCTGGTTTTCGCACCGCCACTCATTATCGAAGCGGATGAGATCGCTGAGATCGCAAAACGGCTTAGCGCAGCGCTCGATGATACGGCGGCGGAACTGGGGGTTAACTGACGTGATAATAGGTATCAAACCGCTGACACCAGCCGCCGGGGCTGAAATATCCGGCGTCACGCTATCGGCTGATATCGACGACGACACACTGGCCGAGGTGCACGCAGCTCTGGTTCGTCATCACGTGATCTTTTTCCGAGACCAGCCGCTCTCTCCTGTCGATCAGGCTGGTTTCGCCCGTCGGCTCGGCCGTACCCGTGTTGCTCAGAAAGCTGCCTTCGGGGTGATGGAGGATGTGCCGGAGATGGCGATTTTGCTAAACGATCGCGCGGCGCCGCCGAACGTCGACCACTATCACGTCGATGGCCTGTTCCGCGCCAACCCAGAATTCGCAGCCATGTTGCATGCGGTCGAACTCCCATCGGTCGGCGGCGACACTATTTTTGTCAGCCTGACCCGGGCCTACGATGCACTCTCTGACGGTATGAAATCCTATCTCGCCGATAAGCAAGCGGTGGCCGACTTCATGAAGTTGCACGGCAGCCCGAAGAAGGCCAAAAGCTGGGACGGCGACAATGCCGAACGCATGGAACGCATGCGCCGGCTAAACCCGCCAGTGGCGCATCCCTTGGTCAAAACCCACCCGGTCAGCGGTAAGACCCATCTGTTCCTGTCCGAAAGCTTCACCACTCATGTCGTGAACGTACCGGATGAGGAGAGCCGGGGCTTGCTGGACTTTCTTCTGCACCATGTGCGCAAGGCCGAGTTCCAGTGCCGGTTCAAATGGGAGGTCGGCTCCACCGCGATTTGGGACAACCGCGCTGCCCTGCATTACGCGGTCGCCGACTACTGGCCCGAGCGTCGGCTGATGCATCGGGTCACGATCGAAAGCGACCGGCTGGGGCAATGGGACCCGGGCGAGGCGGCGGTCGAGCGGGGGTGAGATTGGAATGAGAGTCGAAATAAAGTGGATCGTCATTCCCGCGAAGGCGGGAATCCAGTTCTTGGCTCCACGGCTGACCTAGATTCCCGCCTTCGCGGGAATGACGATCCACTTTATTTCGACTCTCATTCCAATCTCACCCCCGCTCGACCGCCGCCTCGCCCG
>JABIRP010000071.1 GCA_018699735.1 Rhodospirillaceae bacterium
AAGGCGGCGTCACACCAAGCCCAAGCGCTAGTAATTCCGTCGTCTCCATCGAACTCGCCCCCGCAAAATTGCTCACCGCGGAGACGATAATTCAACTCAGTATTAACTGTTGAGATTCCACTTGAAACGTCGAGGAGCCGAAATAGTCAACACAACCACGGGCGCCCGAATCAGAGGGTTCTTCGGAAGCGTTGTCGGAATGATTTCCACAGTCGCCGTTATCACGGTGATTGCCACGGTGCTGGTTGCGGCGACCGGGCTTTACGGTGAAATGCAAACCGCCGATCGATTGGAGGCCGTCTACAGCCAACGCGTGGTTCCTCTGAAAGCATTAAAACAGGTTTCTGACGATTATGCGGTTTTCGTTGTCGATGCATCACACAAGGTGCGCAATGGAAACTTTTCCTGGGAAGACGGCATAGCCAACATCGAACAGGCGGAAGCCCGAATTAAAAAGGTCTGGAACGCTTACAAGGCTAATGTGCATTCGGAAAGAGAGACGGAGATCATATCCGAAGTCGAAGATCTCATCGCACCGACCGACCAGTTGGTGCAAGACTTGCTTGAGATGTTCAAGACGAAGGACATTGCCGGGCTTGATACGGCGGTTAAAGACCGGCTGTACCAAACTATCGACCCCCTGACGGGGAAGATCGGCGAGTTGATCGACTTACAGCTGAGTGCCGCAGAGGCACAAGTCGAAGCAGCGAATTCAGAATTTGTATTCTTGGTATCGATCATCGCGGCCATGGCTGCCATCGCCGCGCTGGTTGCTCTAGTGTCCTGCGTAACCCTCTACAAGGCTGTACGGCGACCGATCGATCGGCTGCGGGACCATTTTCTCGGTATTGCAGGCGGCGATCCAGACTATGTGATCGAGATGCCCACGACGGCGGAACTTCGACCCGTGACCAGGGAACTGCGGGCCTTACGGGCACGGTTCATTTATGAAAAGAATGAGCGTCGGGAGGCCGAGGCCAAGACGGAAATCGTCCGGCGGACCGCCGTTTTGGGGATGGCGGATACCGTTGAAAACGAATCGAACGCAGCAGTGGAGCAAGTTTCGGCCAAAACCAACTCCATGGCCTCCGATGCGGATGGCATGGCGTCGTCGGCAGAGCGTGTCAGCGTGAACGCCCAGAGTGTGGCTGCTGCGGCAGATCAGGCGATGGCCAATATTCAAACCGTGGCTTCGGCGACCGAGGAACTGTCGTCCTCGATCAGCGAGATCACCAATCAGATCAACCAAGCCAGCGAGATCACCAAGACGGCGGTGCAAAAGGGTCAATCGACCCAGGAGGCGATCCGCACGCTGGCGACGGCGGTCGAGCAGATCGGCGATGTCGTCGGCTTGATCCAGGCGATTGCCAATCAAACCAACCTTCTGGCCCTCAATGCGACAATCGAGGCGGCTCGGGCAGGCGAGGCCGGTAAAGGATTTGCGGTTGTTGCGTCGGAGGTGAAATCGCTGGCCAGTCAGACCTCGGAGGCCACGGAGGAAATCACGCGACATATCTCCGAGATCCAAAGTGGCACGAGTTCCGCTGTTCGGGCAGTTGAGGAAATCGGAAGCGCGGTTCAGGAGATCGACCAGATATCGGGGGCGATCGCGGCGGCGATGGAAGAGCAATCCGCGACGACAAATGAGATAAATCGCAATATCGCGGAGACTACTGAAGCGGCTCGAGAGGTATCCGCCCGCATTGCGGAGGTGTCGCAAGATGCAAACGAAACCGGCCGCCAGGCAGCGGAAGTCCGGATTGGGTCGAGCGAGGTGGCATCGGCGATTGAGAACCTCAGAAATGTGATTGTCCGGGTCGTCCGTACATCAACGTCCGAAGCTGACCGGCGCGAGACAAATGTCGCGGTCGAGGTAGACCGGAGGGCGCGTTGAGGACTGCCCACTCAGTCAGTTGTCGCTTTAGGAAGGCTCGGTAGACCGTGCCAATTGAGACTAGGGCCGGCCGGAGCGCGGACCGCTCGGTCGAGGAGGGGGCACGTGCAGCATGATCGCTGATCGTTCTCGCCCACCGACCCTCGGCTTTCGTTCCTCGGCTATCGCTGCTTCAAGTTTCGCCGCTATTCAGGACCATTGTCTAGTCTTTGTGCCAGTTATGGATAGGCAAACGACCAAAGTCAGCCGCGCGGTATTTCCCTCAATGTAATCTTCGGTTAAATTCTTCAATATTGTCTACTGCCGCGCCCCCGGTTTGGCGCATATGGAGGATTAGCCATGTCATTGACCATTGGTCCCGTTCACGAGGATTTCGTCGCCGAGGTTTATGACGTCGATCTATCCAAACCGGTTTCCCCTGACGTTCTTGACGAGATCAAAACCGCATTCTGGAAGTATTCGGTTCTCGTGTTCCCGGAACAGACGCTTGATCAAGAGCAACACGTTTCCTTCGCCCGGAATTTCGGACCGATGGATATGACCGTGTTGAAGAGCGCGGTCGCCGACCAGAAACTTCGGGTTCGTGAAGACATTGCCGATGTATCAAATCTTGGCCCCAACGAAGAAATCCTCGAAGAAAGCAATCGCCTTCGTCGGCTCCAGCTTGGTAACCGGCTCTGGCACACGGACAGCTCATTCAAATACGTCCCGGCTCTCGCGTCCTTGCTGTATGCGCGCGAAATCCCACCCACCGGAGGGCAGACCGCCTTTGCCGATCTAAGGGCCGCCTACGACGCTTTGCCTGAGGCAATGCAATTGCGACTGGAAGGATTGGTGGCTGAGCATTCCCTGGTCTATTCGCGCGAACGCATGGGCTATACCGATTGGGAAGACCACGAGCGCAAAGCTGTGGATGCGGTTCCCCAGGTCATGGTTCGTACCGTCCCGCAAACCGGCCGCAAGAACCTCTATGTCGCCTCGCATACCGGGCATATCGTCGGCATGGATGACCGGGACTCAAAACCCTTGATCGATGAGTTGCTGGCACATGCCGTACAGCGCCAGTTTACCCACATCCATCGCTGGCGGGCCGGTGACCTGGTGATGTGGGACAACCGCTGCACCCTGCACCGGGGCCTGCCGTTCGACGATCTGCGCTTCCGCCGGGATGTTCAGCGGGCAACGTCTATGGACATCGCGAACAGCTGTGAGCAGGAGGGAATTCCGGTCCCGGATGTCTCATTACGAGAGGCGGCTGAGTAAAATTTGGGTCCACAGCCGTTGTCCTGGAATAACCCCGAAACCCAACAGATGCTTGAGCGCGCCGTGGCTCACCACGGTGTGGGTGAACTGGACAAGGCGGAGCCAATCTACCGCCAAGTCTTACAGAGCACTCCCGACCATCCCGTGGCGCTGCATCTGCTCGGTGTGATCTCTGACCAATTGGGCCGGGGTGAGGCTGCAGTGGAATTGATGAGCAAAGCGCTTGATGCTGCTCCGGATTACGTTGAGGCCCGCAACAACCTCGGACTCGCGTTGCGCGGTCTTGGGCGAGACGAAGAGGCAATTGCATCTTTTCGCCGCGCAATTGCCACCAACGCGAATTTTCTGGAAGCGCACAATAATCTTGGGATCGCCTTGCAGGAGCAGGGAAAGCTGGAGGAGGCGATCGCCAGCTATCGACAAGCCATCGCGCTCAATTCCGGCTTCGCCGAGGCTCACAACAATCTCGGCGCCGCATTGCAAAAATCCGGAAAACCGGAAGAGGCCGTCGCAAGTTTCCAGCACGCGATTTCGCTGATCTCGAATTATGCCGAAGCGCACAACAATCTTGGGATTGCGTTGGAGGATCTGGGGCGATTGGATGACGCGATTGCAAGCTATCGCCAAGCGATTGCCAGCAACCCCCACTATCCTGAAGCTCACAACAACCTGGCGACCGCTCTGAAGTCCCAAGGAGTGACCGGCGAGGCGATTTCCGCCTACGAGCAGGCGATTGCGGTCAATTCGCGATATGCCGAAGCGCACAATAACCTCGCGATATTATTTCACGAGCAAGGCAGATTGGCCGATGCCGTCTCGCATTACGATAAGGCCCTCGGGATAGATCCAAATTATGCGGAGGCCTATCGCAACCGAGCCAGTGTTGGAAAATTCATGTCGCTTGGCGACGATGTGCAGGCCATGGAGACCGCTTATGCCAATCCAGACATTCGCCCCGAAGACAAAATGCATCTGGCTTTTGGTCTGGGTAAGGTCTTTGAAGACCTCGGTGACTACGATCGGGCCTTTGGATTGTTCTCGCAGGGCAACGCATTAAAGCGCGCGAGCTTTCAATACGCTATCGAAGCCCAGGCCGAGCGCTTTGCAGCTTTGAAACGGGTTTTTGATGAGGAGTTGTTCTCGCGCCATCTCGGTTCGGGTCACGACGATGCGGCACCGGTGTTCATACTCGGCATGCCGCGCTCGGGAACCAGTCTGATTGAACAAATCCTGGCCAGCCACCCGCAGGTTTTCGGGGCCGGGGAAATGAGCGTGCTGAACCGGATTGTAGAAACCCGGTTCGACGACCCGACTGGGGCGAGATTTCCTGAAAGTCTGTCATCGGTTACGGATGATGATCTGGTGCGCGCCGGACGTAGCTATGTCGGTGAAGTTCAGGCGCTGGCCGGAGGGGCAAGTTTGGTGACCGATAAGATGCCGGGAAATTTCCGGTTGATTGGAATGATCAAACTCCTGATGCCGAATGCCACGATCATACATTGCCGCCGCGATCCGCTCGACACCTGTCTTTCGATCTTCAAGACCTATTTCACAGATGATCTTCCCTTCGCGTTCGATTTGCGAGAGATCGGGCAATACTACCGCTTGTACGCGGACCTTATGGAACACTGGCATCAGGTCTTGCCAGGGTTCGTGCATGACGTTCAATACGAAAAGATCGTTGCCAGTCAGGCTGAAAGCACGCGGGGCCTGCTTGAGATTTGCGGTCTTGAGTGGGATGACGCCTGCCTCGCGTTCCATAAAACCGATCGTGCGGTGCGAACCGCGAGTGCGGCCCAGGTTCGTCGCCCGATCTTCACGGACTCGGTTCGGTCATCACAGAACTATGGCGCGCAGCTGGCGCCATTGTTGGAAATTCTTCAGACCCGATAGGCGGCGTGCCTAGGTTCGCCTTGCGGCGGCTAGACCAATCCCGGTCGCGATCAACAGGCCGCCGACCAGGCGATTGCGCAATCGCGCTCGGCTCTGGGAAACGAAGATGAACCGCAACCGCCCCGCCAACACCGCGTAAGCGCCGTCTATGCTGACGGCAATTATGAGAAATGCGGCGCTCATGAGTGCGAGTTGCGGCGCCAGGGCGCGCGTCGGGTCGATGAATTGTGGAAAAAACGCAGCATAAAAGAAGATGGTTTTGGGATTTGTGATGGCGACGACGAACCCGTGCAGAAACACGCCCTTTAGCGGTCCGCTATCCGGCTCCAAATTCGCGAGAGCCACGGGTGTGGCGCGCCATTGTCGGATGCCGAGATACACCAGATAGGCCGCACCAGCCCAGCGCAGAATGTCGAACCAGTCCGCGAGGATGGCCAGCAGCGATGTCATGCCGAAGGCACCGACGATGATTAGAAGCCCGCTCCCGAGAGAGGCTCCGGCAACGCTGGCTACACCAAATCGGGTCCCACGTGAAATCGAATTTGCCACTACCAAAGTGACGATTGGTCCTGGGATCATGATCAAAACGGCCGTGGCGAGGCAAAAAGCGGTAAAGAGACTGGCGTCAATCGGCACAATTACACTCCTGAACTGAACGAGTTCTGCAGATTGTCCCACCCACGAGGACGGGTCAATGCAGCCGTCCTAATCCAGGCGCCAAGTTCGAATTGGGTAAGGCTCTGAACGTGTTCAACGCGGTGCGCACAGTTTCTTGAAGTCGCGTGAACGACTTATGACCACATGGATGTGCTGAAATCTGTGATGGTGGGGCATCGAGTAACCCTTTTATCAAAGCGAGAGGCCCCCTCATGAAGCGCCAATCTAAAGCCCTGATCCACCGACTAGCCGTGCTTGCGATCGTCGGAGGTGTCGTGATCGGCGCCGGGACGGCCGCCTACGCCGCTGTCGAATTGTCGAACAAACAGGCCAATTCCTACTACGCATCGCTGACAAAGCTCCTTAAGGACTGTTATGCGCGGTCGGGCTTAGCGTTGACCAAGGTCTATCAATCCTGGGACCGCTACAATACCGCCCCCTACGAGTCGGCGACCCATGGCGGCCGTTTCGTCAACAACTACGCCAATGCCAAGGCCAAGGCTTACGGCAAATACGAAGCGTCAGGACCCATGGCGGTCGGCGGGATCCTGGTCAAGGACAGCTTCCAGGTTAAAAAGGGCAAGAACGGCAAAAACAAAGTGACCCCGGGGCCGATGTTCATCATGGAAAAGATGGCGGCCGGCTTCAATCCGTCGACCCATGACTGGAAGTATTCGATGATCACCGTAAACGGCAAGATCTTCGGAACCACGAATGGCAAGGGTTCCAAAAAGATGAAATTCTGTGCCGATTGCCATAATGCCGTGGCCGAAGACCAGGACACGATGTTTTATCTGCCGGAAGAGTTCCGCAAATAAGGCCCGCCAAAGCCTGTCGCAAAACCGGCCCGGTGGCGCAATCCACCGGGCCGATTGGTTATTCATGGACGTGGATGCGCGAGGGCCCGGTTTGACAGAGCTCTCAGGTCGTCATTGCGCGCGCCCGGTCGAAGGCCGCATCGGCGGCGCCTTGGTCACCTGTTGCCGCTAGGGCCCGCCCGAAATCCAGCAAGCCGCTGGGTGTTGGGGTGGCTTCAATTGTTGGTGCGTGCATGTCTCTTGCGTCCTCGGCTCGCCCAGAACGCAACAAGGCCTCGGTTAGGGTCATGCGGAACATGTCTCGCTGAGCAACGCTGCCACCAATACGCCTAATCTGGTCTCTAATCGGATAGATCAGTTTGGCTGCGCGCTCGTGATCGCCCCGGCAAAACGCGACCATGCCTAAGCAGAGTGGGCGGCCAATCCGGTCGATAATTTCCGCATTGGTGCTTTCGTCGCCTTCGATATAGGCATGCTGGCTTTCAAGAAACCGACCGAGCTTCTTTTCGCCGCCGGCAGACACCAAAGTCATGGCCAGATGCGCGTCGGCAAAGGCAAAGGCATGCTCGTCGATGTGATAGCTCCACATGTCGACCAATCGGTCCCAACGATCACCGACGTCGATCCCCTTCAATTCCAAACGCCAGAGAAGGGCCGTGCAGTCGTTTAACCGGGTGACCATGTCCTTGTCGCAATCCGAGATATGGTCATCGTAGATTGAGATCACACGCTCAATCTGGCCATCGTCGATCAGTGGCAAACAAAGGTGCCACCACAAGTGGCCACGCAGCCAAACCGCTTGTTGCCAGTCGTTGGCCGTGCCATCGAGAAAGGCGATGCCTTCCTGACAGCGGCCCTGCATCTGCAGAACATGGGCGACCGCATGGACACCCCAGCAGTCGCGTGGCTCGATCTCAATGGCACGACGTCCCAGCTTTTCGGCCTGACGATACTCACCGGCCTCCTCAAGCCCAAAAGCCGCCATGCCAAGCAGATAGCCGTAGTAGGGAATGCTCTCATCCCAGGCTGGAAGAATGGCCAAGGCAGAAGCCTTGAGGTTCCCGGACTCGCCCACCAGGTAGTAGCACTCATGGGCGCATTTCGCGGCCATCATGTCATGCGGATACTCGGCCAATATGGCGTCCCACATCTGCCCGGCGCGGTTCAACTCCCCGGTTGCCGCCATCGCGAAGGCATCGATGTGGGCTTGCTCACGCGGTGTCACCCGATTGCGCCTGGCCAGTGCCGCACGAAGCTCAAGGTTCACCCGTGGATGCGATGAGCCGACACCTCCGAACAGGCGGAGACATCCGGTCAAACAGTACCCGAGCGCGAAATCGGGGTCGACTTCCGCGGTGGCCAACAGGTCACCAACCGGTTCGCCCGAAAACAGCATGTAGTCGTCCATCGCGCTGTTGAAATGGTCCACGGTCTCTGGCAGCGCGGCAGTGAATTCGAGGCCGAGTTTGTCAATTGCCATCAATAATCCTTTGTTGCACGCCCGTGAATTATCTCAATGTTTACCACGGGTTCTGTAGGTACGCGAACGATGCTAATACCAAACTTGCGAAAAAAATCACCCACACACCTCTATCGCCCAATACCAATCGGTTGCCCGGAGGGCCCGGTTGCGAAACTGAGCAGAATAGCGAGTGTCCACATAGCCAAAGCGCCGTACAGGCTATAACGGGCAAACCGGATATAGACCGACCGCAGAACACCGCCGATGACCTTTTGAGCGCGTTCGTCCGAGAGCCCGATTTTCTTTTCCAACAGGATCCAGACTTCGGTTTTCTTGTATCGTTTCGCTGGGGCTGCAAGTGCCTTCAAACCAAGTATCGCCGCCATGACACCGGCCAAGATGGCACCGGCCATGAACGATCGGGATAATTCGAACGCGAAGGCAAACATGGTGGTGCTGATGGCAAGGGATGCGAAGCCAACGCCGCGAAGGATTGAAAACTCGGCGCAAACCCGCACGCGTTCATGAATGTCGGTTACAGCCATTGGAATTTCCCAGCGGTCGTTCCATCCAACTGACCTTGAGATTGCAACGATGCCACACCTCGGGCTTGGCTTCAGAAGCTGTTCCGCTGACCGAGAGCTCAAGCGTGTCTTCGCTCAGGAGGACCATGCTGACTGCCTTACCCGTTCCGGCCTCTCCTTGGGGAACGGTGTAGCGGTAGGCATGTCGGTCATACTCGCCGACGATTGCCTTTCCACCGGGGGTGCGGATTTTGGGGCCTTCTATGGCGAAATTGCGCCCGTCATCGAAACACCACTCGCCATCAATTGCGTCAGCATGGGCGGAACGCGGTGCTAGCACCACGCAAAACACACCGAGCAAGTACAACACTCCAACTCGCATAACGTTACCTCGCCCAACAATAGTCAGGTTGGAACCTTACCAACGAACGCCATGACAAAGGAAAGCCCATTCGGCCTTGGTCGCGCAGGCGTGAACGTCCGCGAGGCTCCCCGGGGTGCGGTTCCTAAGCGTTGGCGACAGCCTTTGCTGCAATTGAAAACGCATTCAACGTCAGAGCGATATCGTCGTCGGTATGAGCGAGTGAGACGTAGAACTTGCTGTCGCCCTTCAACACGCCGTTGGCCCGAAGTGCGTCATTGAAAATCTTGGCCTTTGCCGTGTCGGCGCGCAGGGTGGCGCGGTAATCTACGATTGGCTCGTCGCTGAAGAACACGTCGAACAAGGGCGGCACACCAACGACCTGTCCGGCAACGCCGGCATCACCGAGAGCTTTTGCCAGACCATCCATCAGGCGCTGCCCAGTTTCATTCACGCGTTCATAGGCGCCAGGTCGGCGTAGAACCTCAAGCGTTGCCCTGCCGGCGACGGCGGCGACGGGGTTGCCGCTCAACGTGCCGATTTGTGGCAGGAAGCCGTCGGGATCGACCGCTGCAGCATCGAAATGCGACATTAGCTCCTCGCTGCCGACCACGGCGGCCAGCGGGAAGCCACCCCCGATGATCTTACCAAGCGTGCACATATCGGGCGTGACGCCATAAAACTCCTGAGCCCCGCCGTAGGAGAAGCGGAAGCCGGTCACGATCTCATCGAAGATCAGCGGAATGCCGTGCTCGGCTGTGATCTCGCGCAATCCCTCCAGGAAGCCCGGTTTTGGCGGGATCAGGCGCTGGAATGGTTCTGCGATAACGCCGGCCAGATCCTCGGCATATTCAGATATCAGGCTTCGGACCGTATCGAGATCATTAAACGGCGCGATCAGCATTTCATCCCGGACCCGCGCCGGGATACCGGCAGAGCTCGGGTCCGATTGCGGATAGTTGGCGAGCGTCTTCGGGGCGAGGCTCATCAGCGAATAGTCGCTCATCCCGTGATAGCCACCCTCAAACTTCAAGATCTTGTCGCGCTTGCGATGGGCGCGGGCGATCCGCATCGCATAAAGCGTCGCCTCCGAGCCTGTGCTGACGTATCTCAGTTTATCGGCGCAAGCCATGGCCGCGCAGATATCCTCAGCCAGCGCAATGCCAGCTTCATTGGAAGCAAAGAAGGTGGTGCCGAGTGGAATTTGAGCCTGTACTGCGGCTGTCACATCGGGGTGTGCGTGGCCAATGAACATCGGGCCCGAGCCGAGAAGAAAATCGACATACTCATTGCCGCTCATATCGCGGACCCGGCCGGCGTGCCCTTCCTTGATAATGAGATCGAGCGCGATATTACCAAAGCTGCCGGCGGGCAGTACCTCGCGGGCACGCTCCAGCAAATCGATTTCGGTCTCGCGGGCTTTGGCGTCGACGGTGGGGGCCATGAGATTTGCTCCAGAATTAAGGATCATGCACCGGAGAATATCGCTCCGAGCAGGGCGATCCAGAGTGAGATAAAAGCAACCTTACGATCAATGCAAATCGTTCGTCTATGCCCCATTGAGGGAGACGGGCAGCATGCTGTCTAACCGAAAAGTGTTCGGCATTTGCATTGCCATTAGGCAATTCCCCAGGTATTTGGCTATTCTTCAGCGCTCGGCTAGGCTGAATTCAGCGAACTCGATGGAGATTTGGCTAAGATGGAAATTACGATGTCTACGCAAATCCACCCACAGTCCGCTCCATCTACATCGCAAGCCTTATTCGGCGACGGGACCCCAAAAAAAGCATTCTTTACCGCCCTGGTGGTCGGCACAATTATCACCGGGATTAACCACGGCGACATTATCTTGGCCGGAACGCTTCCTGCTATTTGGAAGATCCTGTTGACGTATTGCGTGCCCTACTGCGTGACCACGTGGGGCGCCTATACCGGCAAGCGTGCGCAATGGTCTCGGAGTAAGATCGACTAAACACGGACCGCCCAGGAGATCTCATAAAGCCCAGGAGATCTCATAAAGCCCAGGAAATCTCATAAAGCCCAGGAAATCTCATAAAGCCCGGGGGATTTCGTGAAACCAGGGG
This sequence comes from Rhodospirillaceae bacterium, assembly GCA_018699735.1. Classification (GTDB taxonomy): domain Bacteria; phylum Pseudomonadota; class Alphaproteobacteria; order Thalassobaculales; family Thalassobaculaceae; genus JABIRP01. The sequence continues at coordinate 10,957 of JABIRP010000071.1, forward strand.
AATTTCATGAAGATTGAAGAATTCTTCAATCAACCGAACATCGTTGATCTCAGTTTTTTTAATTTTCGGAACGCGATTACTGCGGCTTTCTTTGCCAACGATCAGCTTGAGATCCTCAAGGTAAACGACAACTTTCGGGAGTTTTTCCCGGTTCTAGGCAACGTAACGAATGCCCGCATCCTCGACGTTCTTGAACAGCTCGGAGTTGATAGTGGCCAGATTGACACTTTCCTGACCGACATCACTGAGACGGGCTCAGTCTTGATCCCACAAGTACACATCACGATCGACGGTCAAGAACGGGTCTACTCTCTGCTATCCACGCGCACCCACGATGATACCTTCTCTTATCTGAACGGTGTCCAAGGACAATTCGTCGATCGAACCGAGGAATGGTTGCTTCGACGGGAGCGTGAAGAGCTTCTGGAGCAAAAGATTAGCGACCGGGAACTTATCGAGGAAAAAAGCCAGCAGCTTGAAAATTTGGCAACCAGGTTGGCGAAGTATCTTTCACCGCAGATCTACCAGACAATCTTTTCTCAGGCTCAAGGGCAAAGCAGCGCGCACTCAAGGAAGAATCTCACGATTTTTTTCTCCGATATCGTCGAATTCACCGAACTAAGCGATGTCCTCGAGACGGAGCGCTTGGCGACGGTGATCAATTCGTATCTGTCCGAGATGGCATCGATCGCCCTCGACTGCGGTGGGACCATCGACAAATTCGTCGGCGATGCGGTCATGATATTCTTCGGCGATCCTGAAACCGAAGGCGAAACCGAGGACGCATTGCGGTGCGTCGAGATGGCCTTGCGCATGCGCGCGCGGATCGCCGAAATGCAGAAATATTGGCGAAAGCATGGTGTATCCCAAGGGCTGCGGGTCCGCACCGGGATTAGTACCGGTTATTGCACTGTTGGCAATTTCGGCTCGGATCAGCGTCTTGACTACACGGTTCTTGGCAGCCCGGTGAATTTGGCGGCTCGCCTGCAGGAGGCGGCCGACCCGGACACTATTCTGATGGATGAAGCGACAAATAATCTTGTCTACGGGCAGGTTGAGAGCAAACCATTCGACCGAATAACCCCGAAGGGTTTTTCGCGCGCCATCGATGTCTTTGAAGTCAGAGACTTCAAGTCCCACGAGCACCGCAGCCGCCGTCGTCAGTATTCGCATACCGGAAAGCGTGTCGAGGTAAATGTGATCGACAGCTCAGACATTCGCGCCGCGATCGAGGAACTTCGTCGGATCCAGGAGAATTTCGAGCAGCAGTTCGAGGCGGACTAGATACCGCTGACAGTCCTATGGACGCTTTCATTACTCTCGCTTAGCCTTAGCAGATCACCCCCCACTTTGATGGAGAGCACGATGCGAACTCGGCCGCTTGGAGCCGGTGGACTGGAAGTCCCGGTAATTGGCCTCGGCTGCATGGTTATGCCGGGGTTTTACGAACAAGGTGATGAGGCGCAGTCGATCGCAACGATCCATCGCGCCGCTGAGTTGGGTGTGACCATGCTCGACACCTCGGATGCTTACGGTGAGGGTAAGAACGAGGAACTGATCAGCCGTGCTATTGCCGGGCGGCGGGACGACTACATCATCGCGTCGAAATTCGGTAACACCCGAACGCCCGAAGGCAAGCCCTCCGCCGATGGGCGGCCGGAGTATGTGGCCGAGGCGTGTGACGCCAGCCTCAAGCGCCTCAATATCGAGGTCATCGATCTTTACTACCAACATCGCGTGGATACAGACGTGCCAATCGAGGAGACGGTAGGGGCTATGGCTCGTCTGGTCGAACAGGGCAAGGTGTTGCATCTGGGGCTCTCTGAGGCCGCACCTGAAACCCTCCGGCGTGGGCATGCGACCCATCCGATCGCCGCACTTCAGACCGAGTATTCGCTTTGGTCCCGCGATGCCGAAGAGCACATGCTGCCTTTGACCTTGGAGCTTGGGATCGGCTACGTCGCTTACTCGCCGCTCGGCCGAGGCATGTTCGGCGGCAATCTCACCAGTCCAGAGAGTTTCGCCGAAGGGGACCGGCGGCTCGCCCACCCGCGCTTTCAAGGCGACAGCCTGACCGCCAATCTGAAATTGGTTGAGCCGGTGCGTGACTTGGCCGCGACCAAGGGCGCCACGCCGGCACAAATCGCGCTGGCCTGGGTTTTGGCCAAGGCGCCACATACCACCGTCATTCCGGGCACGCGGCGCTCAGACCACCTGGAAGCAAATGCAGCTGCGGCCGATATCGAGCTTAGTGAGGCGGATCTGGTCGCCTTGGATGCCGCCATACCGTCGGGTGCCGCCGATGGAACCCGCTATCCGGCGGGTCAGATGGCAATGGTTCACCGATAACTGGAAGATAGTGCAATGTCCCTCCCTGAGTTCCTCAACTTCGCCGCCGCCCCGACCCATGTAGCGCCCTTCAGCCATGCGGTGGAGGCCGATGGTTGGATTTTCATCACGGGCCAGATGCCGACGGACCCGGACGACGACGCCAAACCCTTGGCCGATGGTGTCGAGGCCCAAACTCGCCGTGTGATGGATAACCTTTTGATCGTCTTGACGGAAATGGGCCTCGGTCTCGGGAATGTCGTCAATTGCAAAGTCTATCTGACCGAGTTCAAACGCGATTTTCCGGCGATGAATGAGGTTTACAGATCGTATTTCGAGCCGGGCAAGCTGCCGACCCGCACCTGCATCGGGGTTACAGCTCTCGCCCGCGACGCTATCGTCGAAATCGACATGATCGCGCGGCGGCCTTAAGGCCAATCACCGCCTCCCGGCCGCAGCGAAGCGGAGAGCGGGGGTCTCGGTCAATAGGCGCTGCGTTACCTCGGCGAGATCCCGGATAGCCGCTACGCAGCTTCCGGGAAACGGTATTGTGTGGCGGCCTGCCGACCTGGGTGCCCGCCTATTTTGGGTCTTCGCGGCGGATGGACCAGCGAACCGTGGCTTCGCCAGATTCGCGCACCGCCACCAGAGGCAAGGTCAGAACGATCTGGCTGGTCCGCTGTAACGTTCCGTCGGGCCCGAAATAGACGCTGTCGTTTAACGCCATCGGCACATCCGCGCGCAAGCGCCAACCAGGTCCGCTCGGCGGTGCCAGGATCGCGGTTCCCCCACCTTGAACCAGCGACGCCCGGACCCGTGGGTGCAAATGAAAGCGCACCGCCGCGTCACGTGCCTGCTCACCTGGTGCGCCGGTGTAGACCAGCCGGTCCTCGCCCCTCAGGTCCGTGCCATCGGCTTCCAGGAACAGCCGGCGATGGTGGACAAGGCCGTGGGTCTCGCCATAGCCGTCATGGCTAAGCTCGACTAGGGAGCGCCCTTCGGCGTCCTTGCGGTCCACCGAGACATCAGCCGGGCGCGGGCCGACCGCCCCATCGGCGCCGACCTCAGCCGCATTGCGGTCGTCGATGACCAGGGTCGAATGCGCGGCAGAGGCCCGGAGCGCGTCGTGCCACCGCGGATCGCCCGGAGCCGAGCCGCAATTGACCACGATCCGCTGCTTGCCATGGCTGAACTCAAAGGCCAACGGAGCCGCATGTGCTTCGCCGTCGAGGGCCTCCGGCCGGCCACTGTCGGCAATGACGCAGCTGCGCCCGGCGACCAATCGCTGATACCCGGTATCCGGCAGATCGGGTGGGGTCTTGCGGTTGGCTTCGGCCTGGGCGAGCACGGCTTCGATCTCGGCCCGATTGCCCTCGGTGGCGCCGTTGAACAGCGCCAGCCCGCCGTCACCGTGGCGCCAGAGGCGGAGCGCCGCCGTCATCGCCAGGATCGTCGGCTGCAAGGCCTCGGGCGCGCCGCGCTCTGTCATGCGTAATGCGTTCCGGGCCTCGATCAAATCGCGCATGACCGAGAGATGCGAGGCGGGTGCCCGGGAGCGATGTCCGCCGTCAGCCGCGACCTCTGCCGCCATTGCCATCTCTAGGCCGGAGAACGCAGTCGCCGCCATGGCATCGTCATCGAGGGCGGCTGAGCCCAGGACCAAGCCCTTGACCGCGCGGAACCGCCGCCGACCCGCTGGGGCCGAGCCCAGGTCGCGGGACAGGTGCCGGGTCTGCAGGACGACCGAGAGTGTCAGCGCGTCCTGGAATTCATCATCGGCCGAGCCGGCGAGGAAATCGTGATGTGCCAGCCAGTTGGCCAGCCGCTCGCCGATCAGATCGGCGCGCCAGAGCGTGCGGTCCCAGCGGCCGTGCCTGGCGATCCAGCCGGCAACCAGATCGCGGGCCAGAACCCGCGCCGCATCACCGCCAAGCTCGCGCAGATCGCGCAGCCAGGCGAACCCGTGCAGATGCTCCACCATGTCCGGGTTGAGGGCGTCGGTCTTCCAGTCCGCAGCCGGCAGATCGACCGCCTCGGCAAACCGGGCGAGCCGGCCATCGAGCATCAATCGTCCGGCATCGGCGTCGCCTGGCCAGCAGTCGGCGGGCACCGAGACCAGGTCGTCCGGTGCGTGACGGGCCAGGCGCCAGGCGTGAAACGGTGTGGAATAGAGGAACGTGCGCAAGGACATCCGTCAGCCCCCAGGCCAAACGCGATCCAGGCTCATCCCTGTCCCCGCAGGCGCGCGATATTCGCGGCATAGGCCTCCGGCCCGCCCTTGAAAGTCGCGGTTCCGGCTACCAGCAGATCGGCTCCGGCCGCAATCGCCCGTGGTGCAGTCTCGAAATTGATGCCGCCGTCGACCTGGAGATCGATCACGCGTCCGGTGGCTTGAGCAATCGCATCAATTCTCTGGCGAACGGCTGCGATCTTTTCAAGCTGGCTCTCAATAAAGCTCTGGCCGCCAAAGCCCGGATTGACCGACATCACCAGCACCAGATCGCAAAGCTCGATCAGATTGTCGAGTGCGGTGACCGGGGTCCCGGGATTGAGCGCCACGCCGGCCTTCTTGCCGAGCGATCGGATGAGCTGCAGCGTGCGGTGGGTATGGGCTCCGGCCTCCGGGTGCACGGTCACGATATCGGCCCCGGCGTCGACGAACTCCGGGATGTAAGGATCAACCGGCGAGATCATCAGATGCACATCGAAGGTCTTGTCGGTCGCCCCCCGAATGGCGCTCACCACGGCCGGCCCCATCGAGATATTAGGCACGAAGTGGCCGTCCATCACATCGATATGAATATAGTCCGCCCCAGCCTCGGCAATAGCCGCCACCTCAGCCCCGAGGTTCGCGAAATCAGCCGCCAGGATCGAGGGCGCTATGCGTGTCGCTTGCTGCATCCGCTGGAGGTATCAGGTTGGCGCGGAGGGGGCAAGGGGGAGGGGTTGGTTTGGGCGAGAAACGGCTGTAGCAATAGCTGACCTAGTCATTCCCGCGTAGGCGGAAATCCATCTTGTGGCCCGACGTTGGCCTGGATTCCCGCCTTCGCGGGAATGACGAGAAGGGGGACGCGCCCACCGCTCCCCCTTCACTCCGCCACCACCGCATTCCTGAGCATCCCAATCCCGTCGATCTCGATCTCGCAGACATCGCCCGGCACCATGTTCTCGGCGTGCCCCTCGGTCCCCATCCAGATGACGTCGCCCGGCTGCAGGGTCAGGTAGCGGGACATGGTGGAGATGTAGAGGGCGATGCCGAACAGCATGTTGTTGGTCGGAAACCGGATCACCTCGCGGCCGTTCAGGCGCACTGTTGTCTCTAGCGCGTCCAAATCTGCTCCCGTGACGATCCCGGTCTCAATCCATGGGCCCATCGGCTTGAAGGTATCGGTGTTCTTGGAGCGCCAGAAGGTGCGGTCCTGGTTCTGCCAGGTGCGCTCCGAGACGTCGTTGCCGATGGTGTAGCCGAAGACGCAGTCCAGTGCCTCCGCCTCGCTCACATGCTTGATGCGCTTGCCGATGACGGCGACGATCTCGCCTTCGTACTGGAAAACCTCGGTCGAGTCCGATGGTTTCACGATGGACTGGCCATGGGCGATCAGGGCGTTGTTGGCACGGTAGCCGATATCGGGCTTGGCCGGGATGTTCGGCTCGCGCCCGTTGACCCTGGCATGCTCGAGCACATGGTCGGTGTAGTTCAGGCCGGCGGCGTAGAAGGTGGTGGGCACGACCGGCACTAACAGGTTCGCATCGGCCAGTGCCAGGCGCTCTCCGGTCAGACGCGCGGGATCGGCGGCAGGGTTGTGGGATCTGTCCCAGCCATCGAACAGATCGCCGGTGATCAATGCGATCTCTTCGGCGCCCGCATCTCCGCTGACGATGCCGTAGGTGGGGTTGTCGTTGTGTTCGATCCGGGCGAAACGCATGGGGCGGATTCCTGATTGCTTGCAGTGCCAATGAGGGTGGCGCGGGCGAGGGGTTCCGTCTGGCCGCTCCCTCATCCTATCATGGCTAGCCATACTGATGGATCGAAGTGGGTGAGGGAAGAGAGCATGACGGACGGCAAGCAAGGTACCAATCGGGCCCGGGTTGAGGAGTTTATCCAACGTATCGAGGCGCATAATGAGCGCCTGAACGCCATGATCCTGGTGACCCCCGATATCGCCCGAGCCCAGGCGGACGAGGCCGACCGGGCCGAGGCGGCGGGCAAGACGACCGGCGCGCTGCATGGCATGGTCGTGGCGCTGAAGGACAATATCGATACCCAGGGCCTGCGCACTACCAGCGGCTCAAAGCTGTTCGAGGACTATATCCCCGATCGGGACGCCGAGGTCTGGCGCCGGATGCGGGCCGAGGGGGCGATCCTGATCGGCAAGGCCGGGCTGCATGAATGCGTCTTCGGTCCGACCTCGCAGAACGCCTGGTACGGCCGGATCCACAATCCCTGGGACGATACACGGGTGCCGGGCGGCTCGTCCGGCGGCTCCGGCTCGGCGGTGGCGGCCGGGTTCTGTGATTTGGCGCTGGGCACCGATACCGGCGGCTCTGTGCGTATCCCGGCGGCGCTCTGCGGCTTGACCGGGCTGCGGCCGACGGTTGGTGCGGTCTCGAACGACGCCACCCGCCCGATCAGCCCACATTTCGATACCACCGGCCCGATGGCGATCGACGCACGCACTGCGGCCCAGGCCTTCGCGGTGATGCAGGGCTATGACGCCGGTGACGAGACCTCTCGGCGTGCTCCGGCGGCGGTGGATCTGTCAAAGATTGAGGCCGGTGTGCGTGGCCTTAAGATCGGCATCCCCACCGGGTACCTGTTCGAGCACGCCGATGATGACGTTATTGCCGCCGCCAAGGGTGCGGCTGAAGTGTTCGCCGGGCTGGGAGCAGAACTGGTTGAGGTCGAGATCGACGGGGCCGGTGACGCGGCCCTGGCCGCCGGACGGATCTCGGTTTCAGATGCTGCAAATTATTACCAGTACGATGTTGCACGGCACCCGAACAAGTTCAGCCAGCAGGTCATGGCAAGAATGCTAACCGGATATATGGTTACAGGACGGGAATACGGCAGCCATTTCCGCACGCTCTATCGTTGGCGACGGCGAATTGAGCGTGTGTTCGAGCAGGTCGACATGATCCTCTCGCCGACACTGGGTTGCGTGGCGCCGCCGATCGCGGAGTCCGATGACCTTTTGGATAGTGCAAAACTTTTGACCGGTCTCACCATGGCTTGGACTTTGGCTCGGGTTCCGGTGCTGGCCTTCCCGAGTGGGTTTTCCGGCGGTGGGAGTTCTAACATCCGGCTGCCGCTGTCGGTCCAGCTTGCCGGTCCGGATTGGTCCGAGGCGTTGCTGTTTCGGGCTGCCGTCGCGTTCCAAGGTGCCACCGATCATCACGGACGGGCGATCGACTGATGGGGGTGCCATACTTTGTCTCTTCCGTCATTCCCGTGAAGGCGGGAATCCAGTCTAAGTTTCAACGCCTATCTGGATTCCCGCCTTCGCGGGAATGACGAGAGAATGGGCTGCGGCAATTGGCGCGGTGACCGATATCGCGCGAACCCTGTAGCAATGAACCTGGGAAATTTGGGTTGGGGGCGTTTCGAATTTGGAAGGCCTCAAGATGCATACCATTACCGACAAGATCGATGCCATCACGCTGATCGATGACGCGCATCGCGTCCCAGCACCGCCTTGCCCAAGGAGCGTGAAGATCGAGCTTACGGCACGTTGCAACTTCAACTGCTCGTTCTGCGCTACCGGTTATAACCTGCGCAGCAAACGTGACATGGACCGCAATTTCTATAGCCGCCTGTTGGCTGATCTTCGAGAGGCCGGGGTCGAGGAGGTCGGCATGTTCTATCTCGGTGAGTCTTTCCTGCTGGATTGGCTCCCGGACGCGGTTGCGGAGGCGAAAGACCTGGGCATTCCGTATGTCTTTTTAACCACCAATGGGGCGTCCGCGACGCCGGACAAGGTGCAGGATTGCATGGAGGCCGGCCTTGATTCGTTGAAGTTCTCGCTGAACTATGCCGACAAAGAGCAGTTTCGCGAGGTTGCGGGGGTCAAAGGGGCGTTGTTCGATCGGATGATTGAGAATCTCAAGGAGGCGCGGCAGATCCGAGACGAAGGCGGGCATGACTGTGGCTTGTTTGCGTCTTACATCCAGTATGACGGCGTGCAAGGGCAGCGCATGGAAGCTCTCTTGGGAGAACTGGCCCCTTATCTCGACGAGGTTTACGCCCTGCCGCTGTACAGTCAGGCGGATCTGACCAGTCAGGACAGTGCCGAGCACGGCTGGGCGATCCGCGCAGGTAATCCGGG
>JABIRP010000072.1 GCA_018699735.1 Rhodospirillaceae bacterium
CGTGTGGCATAGTGCCAAGACCGGCCGTTTGCCCGAAATAATGCGCGGTTTCATCAGAGGCGTTGCCGATAAAACCAACGGCGCCAACCTTGGCTTTGGCTTTATTCGAACCGACACTGGCTCCATAGGCCATCAATTCGGCCATCTGCACTCCGGCGCAATGCCGTGCGTCCATCGCCAAGAACCCTGCCTTCGGCAACTCAACACACATCATGTAGGCGTTATAGGCGGCGACGCAGGCGGCACCCAGTTTCTGCAAGTACTGGGTTTCCATATCGACCAGATGATAAAATGACCCGGAGATAGTGAGGATTGGTTCGCCGGCCCCGACCCAGGCGCCTTCCTTAAAGTTCAATTCGACCGAGATATCAATGCCGCGCTCGCGCGCGACATTCTGGATCCACTCGACCGCAAGCTTGGGCGCGCAGGTAACCGGACGGCGCATAAAGACGGCGTAGGTAACCTGTTTGTCGCCGAATCGGGCGACGCAGTCCTTGGTCCGCGTGAAGTATTTGTCGACGTATCGCGGGATCGCGGCGGCATCAGGCCAAACCGTAGCGCTCGGCTCAGGTTCATGCCCAGTGCGTGCTTCTTGTGACGGAACGTCTTGTTCCGCTTGCGGTTCGCTTACTACGGCCATTGGCTCATCGTCTCGACAGGGGGCCTCGGCTCACGAGGCCGCGGCCAGGCTCCGACCGTTAATGCCGCGTCGTGCCTTAAGCATGTCAGCGACCAGGAAGGCAAGTTCCAAAGACTGTGTGCCATTCAGGCGCGGATCGCAATGGGTATGGTAGCGGTCCGCCAACACGTCTCCAGTGATTTCCTGAGCGCCGCCTAGGCATTCGGTCACGTCCTGGCCAGTCATTTCGAAGTGGACGCCGCCGGCATGCGTGCCCTCGGCCTGATGCACCTCGAAGAAGCCCTTCACCTCGGCCAGGATGCGGTCAACCGGCCGCGTCTTGTAGCCGTTGGCGGTGATCGTGTTGCCGTGCATGGGATCGCAGGACCAAACCACCTTGCGGCCAGCCCGCTCAACAGCGCGGATCAGCGGCGGCAGGCCATCGTGGACTTTGTCGTGGCCCATGCGGGCAATCAGCGTGATCCGACCCGGCTCCTCGGCCGGGTTCAAAATATCAAGCAACCGCAGCAACTCGTCCGGGTCCAATGATGGGCCACACTTGATGCCGATTGGGTTGCCGATGCCGCGCATGAACTCGACATGCGCGCCGTCCGGCTGGCGGGTGCGATCACCGATCCAAATCATATGCGCCGAAGTCGAATACCAGGCACGTTCTGGAGTGATCGTGTCCTCTCGGGTCAACGCTTCCTCATAGTTCACCAGCAATGCTTCGTGCGAGGTATAGAACTCGGTCTCGCGCAGCTGATGGATATTCTCCGGCGTCAGGCCACAGGCCCGCATGAAGGCGAGGCACTCGTCAATCCGCTCGGCCAATTGCTCGAAGCGAGCGCCTTGGGCCGACTTATCTACGAAACTGAGGGTCCAACGGTGAACTTCGTCCAGGTTGGCGAACCCGCCTTGCGCGAAAGCACGCAGCAGGTTCAACGTCGAGGCTGACTGATGGTAGACCTTGAGCATTCGATCAGGGTCTGGGATACGCGCCTCGGGCGAAAACTCCATGGCATTGACCATATCGCCGCGATAGCTCGGTAGCTCTACACCATCCACGGTCTCGAAATTGGACGAGCGTGGCTTGGCGAACTGACCAGCCAACCGGCCAACCTTCACGATCGGGCAGGCCGCGCCGAATGTCATGACCACCGCCATCTGTAGCAGTACGCGGAAGGTGTCGCGGATGTTATCGGCCGAAAACTCGGCGAAGCTCTCGGCACAATCACCACCCTGCAACAGGAAGGCCTCACCATCGGCGACCCGCGCCAGCGCCGATTTCAAACGCTGCGCTTCACCGATGAAGACCAACGGCGGGTTCTGTCGAAGTTCCGACTCGACGGCAGCCAGGCGGCTCGCGTCGGGGTATTCGGGAACCTGCAGGATCGGCTTGCCGCGCCAGCTATCAGGGGTCCAGTTCTGAGCCATCGTTTATTTCCTCGAATGGCGGCCACTCCGAAACTAGCTTTTCGGCGGTCCGCGTCCGTGCCAAGGGGTGGGTTTTAACAGCGCAAACCGCCCAAATCCAGGATAGACTCACTCTAAACAACACATGCCTAAGATGGAGACAGCCGATGTCGGACACTCACCTTCCCGCCAAATCCACGCAACAAGTCGACAACGAGCGTGTCCGCGTCACCGAATGGCGCATCCCACCGGGCGGCGCCACCGGCTGGCACACCCACGAGTTCGACTACGTCATCGTGCCAACGGTCGGCGGCAACCTGCGCATCGAAACCCCCGATGGCGAGGCGGTGGCCCGCATGGTGACCGGTGAGAGCTACTTCCGCGCGGCCGGGGTCGAACACGATGTGATCAACAACGACGACCATGAGATCGTGTTTATCGAGACAGAAATTAAATAAGGCCGCTACTCAGCTTTCTGTCGGCGCTCACGCCAAATGATCAACGCACCACCCGCTACGATAAACACCACGCCCGGGAGCAGCCGGTCGAGCGGCATCTCGTCGAAAAAGATCCAACCGAGCGCCAATGCGAAGAGGATGCCGAAATAGTCGAAGGGCGCCAGATTGCTGGGTTTGGTCAAGCGATAGGCCATGATCAGGAAAAGTACCCCGGTCCCGCCAGCCGCCCCCATCGCGATGATCCAGGCCAGATCCAAGGCCGAGGCGATCGGCACGTATCCGTCGGTCGCCAACATCACACCGACAGCGCCGATAAGCGCCCCGAAAGTCGAGAGCAGATTGATCGAGGCGCTCGGCACTGGCTCGGTGATCAACCGCACCGTGACGGCGGATGCCGCATAGCCCGCAGCCGCGAGCACCGGCAGCAGAGCGTAGAGGCTGAACACGTCACTGCCCGGTTGCATGATCATGATCAATCCGGCAAAGCCGATCAGAACCGCTGACCAGCGCCACACCCCGACCCGATCGCCCAGCACCGGTACCGAGAACGCGGTCACGAACATCGGCCCGGCAAAGGAGAGCGTCGTGGCGGTGGCGTATTCCAAATGCAGGAGTGAGGTGTAGAAGCAGAACTGCGCGAATGTGACGAAGAACCCGCGCCCGATCGCCAGCTTCCAGCGCCGCATACGGAACGACGCCGCAAAACCGGCGAACCCGACCGAAGCGAGCAACACGATCAGGCTCGGTACCAAGCCAAACAGATTCCGCAGTGTCGAGAGTTGCGGTGCCGGATAGTGCGGCCCCAAATGCTTGATGATCGCGCCCATGCTGTCGAGCAGGAATATGCCGCAAAGGCTGAGGGCGACGGCCTTTAGAATTGGCGGGATGGATTTACTCGCAAATGCCATGGATTGAGGATCCTCACCCGTCCTAGCGGGTTTGGTGGACATTGTCCCAGCTTCCAGACAATCTCAACCGCGTGTTTCGATTAAAACAGTGTGGGGCAGCGCCATGACCAAGCTGCAGTCAACCAGGAATTCTGCCGCCGACGGCCCAACCACGGACGGGCGGGCGAGCGAGTTTGGCCGAGCCTATAGGCCTTTCGAGCATGATCCCAGCTTCTCGCTGTTCGCCCGTGCCCGGGTCGAGGCGCCGGTGTTCTGGTGTGATGAGATTGGCTATTGGGTTGTCACTCGGCGCGAGGATATCGCACCAATTTTTCAGGACCCCGACACTTTCGGTGCCGAAATCGCGCTGTCGCCGGTGGCCGATCTGGCACCCGAAGCGATCACGGTGATGCGCGACGGCGGGTTCGACTCTGTACCCGTACAGGTAAATTGCAACCCACCAACCCACAGCCGGGTGCGTGAGATCGCTGGCACCTACCTGAACGCCAAGCAATACAGGACCCTAGAGCCCTATATCCACGCCAAAACCGTCGCGTTTCTGGATGCGATGGAGGGCAAAGGCCAAGTCGATCTGGTCGCAGACCTTGCCTATGACCTGCCGGCCCTCGTCATATTCCAGATGATGGGCATCCCGGATGCGGACGTGAACCGGATCAAACGCTGGGCCAATAACCGATTGCTTCTAACCTTTGGTCAACTGACGACAGGCGAGCAAATGGCCTGCGCTCGCGATATGGTCGCCTATTGGGATTACTGCCGGGAATTGGTCGCGGCACGGCTTGTGGAGCCCCAGGACGACTACCCCTCGGCCCTGCTCCGCGAGCGAAACGGCGACGACGATGTCCTCACGATCAAAGAAATCGAGAGTCTGGTTTTCGGCCTGCTGTTGGCTGGGCATGAGACCACAACCAATCAGACCGGCAACGCCTTTCGCATGCTGTTGTCCCACCCGGAGGCCTGGCAGGCGATTTGCGACGATCCTAAACTGATACCGAACGCGATCGAGGAAACTCTGCGCTTTCAGGCGTCGGTCGTGTGCTGGCGACGACGTACCAAGCGGGCCGTCACGATCGGCGGTGTCGAAATTCCGGCGGGTGCAAACCTGCTGCTAGCGACGGCGTCCGCAAGTCGCGATGAGAGTAACTTCGCGGACGGTGAGCGCTTCGACATCCACCGCCGAAACGCGCGCGAACATCTGGCTTTCGGTAGCGGCATCCACTTTTGTATCGGCGCGCCGCTGGCCCGCCTGGAGCTGCGGGTGATCCTGGAGGAAGCAACCAAGCGCTTCCCCAACATGCGCTTGGTCGACGATCAAGAAATTGAAATGGTCCGCACCATTGCCTTTCGGGGCCCGACTAAATTGCTGGTCGAATTGGGTGCTTGATCTGATGCCAAAGGTCACTTTCATACTGCCCGGTGGCGAGGAACGCACGATCGAGGCCCAGGTCGGCCAGAGCGTCATGCGCGTCGCGGTGTCGCACATGGTCCCCGGCATCATCGGTGAGTGCGGCGGCGGCATGGTCTGTGCCACCTGCCACGTAAAAGTGGCGGAAACTTGGGCCAAACGCATCGGTTCCCCAGGCCGCCTGGAAGATGAAATGCTGGATTTGACCGAGCTCGAACGCGGCCCGACGAGCCGGCTCGGTTGCCAAATCACCATGACCGCGGAGATCGATGGACTGGCGGTTTACGTGCCGGGCACATAGATACATCTGCAGGGATATCTTTATGGGTAGGGTAGCACGAAGATGAGTAACACGGATATTTGGACCATGGTGCGCCGAGCGCTCGGCTGTGCTTGCCCGAACTGCGGTGAAGGCCGGCTGTTTCGCGCCTATCTGAAGCAGGTCGACGCCTGTGAGGCTTGCGGCGAGCGGTTCGGCCATGTCCGGGCCGACGACGCGCCGCCGTGGCTCACGATCCTGATTGTCGGCCACATCGTGGTGCCGGCCATTCTCATAGTCGAACAGACCAGCCCCTGGCCGCTTTGGCTCTCGATGGCGGTCTGGCCGGCGGTTTCCCTCGCCCTAATCCTCTGGACCCTGCCCCGCGCCAAGGCGCTCTTCATCGCGATCATCTGGTCCAGCGGCGCGCCTGGGTCAGAGGTGGAGTAGATTAAATACGATCAAACTGTTTGACGGATACCTTTAAGCGGATCATTATAAACGTATGATCAAATCCGCTGCCGGCAAACGCACGGCTCGATTTCTGGGCGGTGAGCGAGTTCCGGATTTTCAGTCAATTGAACGGCAAGCCCGTAAGCGATTAGCGATATTGCATGCAGCCGATCGCATCGAAGATCTCATGCAATTGAGATCCAATCGGTTCGAAGCGCTCGCAGGTGATCGCAAAGGACAGTTCAGCATTCGGGTCAATTATCGATGGCGGATCTGTTTCAACTTCAGCGAAGGAGACGCCTATGATGTCGAAATCGTCGATTACCATTGACGCGGTCGCTCTTCCGGCGATGCACCCAGGCGAAGTGATCGCCGATGAACTGGGAACCATCGGGGTTTCGGCTTCGGCACTGGCTCGCGCCCTTGATGTGCCGCAAAGTCGTGTGGCAGAGATCATCCGGGGAAAACGGTCAATCACCGCCGACACCGCACTTCGCCTTGCCGCCTATTTCGGCACGTCAGCACGGATGTGGCTCAACTTACAGATCGCATTCGACATCGCGACTACCGAAGCCCGTGACGGTGAACATATTCTGTCAGTCGTGCGCCCCCTGGCGAAGGCAACCGAAGCAGCCTAGGTGCCCCCTACTCAGCCGCCTTCGCTTCCTCTGGGTCCGGGCGCTTGTCGCGCATGGTGACGAACTCCTCGGCTGCTGTCGGATGGATGCCGACGGTCTGATCGAACTGCTGCTTGGTGGCACCAAGTTTTACCGCGATCCCGATCCCCTGGATGATCTCCGGCGCATCGACCCCCACCATGTGAGCTCCGATTACAATTTGGGTGGCGCGGTCGACAATCAGTTTCTGCAGACCACGCTCCGGATTCTCGGTCAGCGTGTACTTCATCGGCCGGAAACCGGCGGCATAGACATCGATCTCACCGTGCCGCTCGCGCGCCTCATGCTCGGTAAGGCCGACGATGCCGATCGGCGGCTGGCTGAATACCGCCGAAGCGACGTTCTCATGATCGGCCATGATCGGATTGTTGTTGTATGTCGTCTCTGCGAACGCTCTGCCTTCACCGATGGCGACCGGGGTGAGCGCGATCTTGTCGGTCACGTCACCCACGGCATAAATCGAGGGCACGGAAGTTTGCTGCCACTCGTCAACCACGATACCGCCGCGCCAATTGAGCGCCACGCCTGCCTCTTCCAGGCCTAAGCCCTTGGTGT
Source organism: Rhodospirillaceae bacterium (assembly GCA_018699735.1). GTDB lineage: Bacteria > Pseudomonadota > Alphaproteobacteria > Thalassobaculales > Thalassobaculaceae > JABIRP01. Next base: position 6,751 of record JABIRP010000072.1, read on the forward strand.
TCGGCGTTCGCCCTGTGGCGCATAGCACTGTATCGGCATCGATCGATGTGCCGTCGTTCAGATGCACCCGGATCGAGCCGTCGGATAACTTCTCGAGACGTTCGGGCAGGGTGCCAGCGTGAATAAGCATTCCCTTCTTTTCCATCTCCTCGGTTAAGGTCACCCGCACGTCTTCATCAAACCCGCGCAAGACCTTGTCGGCTCGGAACACCAGGTGAGTTTCGATCCCGAAGCCTCTGAATATTCCGGCGAACTCGACGGCGATGAAACCGGAGCCGATGACGACGACGCGGTCTGGGCGTGCTGGCAGGTCGAGCGCCTGCTCGGAATCGATCGCGTGCTCAATGCCCGGAATATCGAGCATCTGCGGCCAGCCACCGACAGCAATCAGGATACGCTCGGCGGTCAGGCGCGTTTCGGTCCCGTCCGAGGCCTTGACCGCAACCGTGTGGGCGTCGACCAAGGTTCCCCGGCCGTCGACAATTACAGCACCAGGGGTGTTCAACAGCCAAACGTAGATACCGTGCAAACGGTCGAGCTCTTTGTCTTTGGCGGCAATCATCGCGCCCCAATCATGGGTCAAACCCTCGACCGACCAGCCATACCCGGCCGCGTCCTTGATGTCTTCGGGGAAGTGGCTGCCGTAAACCATCAGTTTCTTGGGCACGCAGCCGCGCAGGACGCAGGTACCGCCGGCGCGTACTTCCTCGATCACCGCCACTCGGGCACCGTAGGAGGCAGCCAGCCGGCTCGCCCGCACACCACCAGAGCCAGCCCCGATGGTGATCAGATCGTAGTCATATGTTTCGGCCATGCGGCTTGGTCTCCGTATAGAGGTGATTGGGTTGAGCAGATAAGGACTAACAAACGCGAATGAAACTGCTGATCACGAATTAATGAACACCAAGTGGTATTGCCGTCATCCCGGACGGAGCGTAGCAACGATCCGGAATGACGGAAAAGCTGTGGCCGTCAGCTATTCAAGCCACTCATCAGCACGTATTTCAGCTCCATGAATTCATCGAGGCCATATTTCGAGCCCTCGCGGCCGGTCCCGGATTCCTTCATGCCGCCAAAGGGGGCGACCTCGGTCGAGAGGATGCCGTCATTGACCGCGACCATGCCGTATTCCAAGGCCTCTGCGACACGCCAAACACGGCCCAGGTCTCGGGCGTAGAAATATGACGCGAGCCCGAACTCGGTGTCGTTCGCCATTTCGATCACCTCGGCCTCATCCTTAAAGCGGAAAAGCGGTGCCACTGGGCCGAAGGTTTCCTCGCGGAAGATCGCCATATCCCGGGTGGTGTTGGCCAAGACCGTCGGCTCATAGAACAATTCGCCCATGTTCGAGCGCTGGCCGCCAGCCACGACCGACGCACCTTTGGCGACCGCGTCGGCGGCATGTTCTTCGACCTTGGAAACAGCCGCGGGCTCAATCAATGGGCCGACGACCACGCCTTCGTCAAAGCCATTGCCCATCCGCATGCCGCCAACTGCGGCCGTGAAACGCTTGGCGAACTCGTCGTATATGCCGTCCTGTACGAAGATACGGTTGGCGCAGACACAGGTTTGTCCAGCGTTGCGGAACTTACAGGCCACCGCACCCTCGACCGCCGCGTCCAGGTCAGCGTCGTCGAAGATGATCAGAGGCGCGTTACCGCCGAGCTCCAGCGAAACCTTCTTCACTGTGCTGGCAGCCTGCTGCATCAGGATCTTGCCGATTGCAGTCGAGCCGGTGAAACCGATTTTGCGCACAATCGGGCTGGTGCAAAGCTCGGTTCCAATTTCACTCGACCGTTTGCCGGTGACAATATTGAACACACCGGCCGGGATGCCGGCGCGTTCGGCCAGTTCGGCCAGAGCCAGTGCTGAATACGGCGTCAGGGATGCGGGCTTGACCACGATCGGACAACCGGCAGCGAGTGCCGGACCGCATTTGCGGGTGATCATCGCATTCGGAAAATTCCACGGCGTGATCGCACCGACCACACCGACCGGCTGCTTCAGGACGATGATGCGCTTGCCGTCGACGTGATGCGGGATGACATCGCCATAGGCGCGCTTGCCTTCCTCGGCAAACCACTCGATGAACGAGGCACCGTACGCGATCTCGCCCATCGCTTCGGGCAGCGGCTTGCCCTGTTCGGCGGTCATGATGATGCCGAGGTCGCGCTGGTTCTCCATCATCAGATTGAACCAATTGCGCAGAATGGCGGCGCGTTCCTTGCCTGTCTTGGCCCGCCAGGCTGGCCAAGCGGCGTTCGCGGCCTCGATCGCACGACGCGTTTCGTCAACACCCATGTCCGGTGCCGTGCCCAGCGGTTTGCCGGTGGCCGGGTCGCTGACCTCGAAAACCCCACCACCATCCGCATCGGTCCATTTACCATCGATGTAGCATTGCTGCCGAAACAGCGACTTGTCGGAAAGCTTGTCCATGACGCTCATTGTTGACGCTCCCTGTTTTCCACCCCTTGCCAGGAGTGAATTGTCCGAAAAAAATCCATTCGGGTGAGTATCGCACTCAGCTTGCCACTTGCAAAGACGGCGCCCTGTCGCGGACGATACATATGTTGTATCGAGACATTGTCTAGAGCGACGCGGGCATCTGAGTGTGCTAGAGAGCCCCGAAGGACAACACGTAACCACCGCTTCCCACCAGGGCTGCCCTCAGTATGACGTCCAGTGCCAATGCAATTGCGCGGCCTGCCAAGCCGAGCGAGGCGGAAAGCAGTTACGCTTGGTGGCGGCTTCTGGCCTCGCTGCTGATCAGTACAACCGGCGGCGTCGGAATGTGGTCGGTGATCGTTGTCCTGCCGACCGTTCAAGAAGAATTTGGCGTCGACCGCGCGGACGCGAGCATACCCTACGCCGCAACCATGCTTGGCACCATGGTCGGGAGCGTCTTTGTTGGAAGATGGACCGACCGCCGAGGCATATTTTTTCCGGTTGTCGTGGCGGCTCTGGTTTTAGAAGCCGGTTACGTCGCCACCAGCATGGTCGATAGTTTTTGGCAATTCACCCTGATCCACGGCTTTACGATCGGATTGCTTGGAAGTTCGACGACCTTCGGGCCATTGCTGGCCTCGATCACGCTTTGGTTCAACCGTCGGCGCGGCCTGGCGGTCGCGATCGCGACCAGCGGTAATTATCTTGCCGGCACGATCTGGCCGCCCCTGGTCCAGCATCTGGTCGACACGGTCGGCTGGCGCGAAGCTCACCTTTGGATCGGCCTGATCTGTGTTGTTATAATTCTGCCCCTCTCTCTAGCGCTTCGACGTCCACCGCCGGAACAAACCTCGGACTTGGATTTTTCGGATGCGGCCCACCCGTCAGGTCGGGCGCGACAACCGTTCCCACCACGCGTTCTGCAAAGCTTGTTGATTGCTGCCGGCATTGCGTGCTGCGTTGCCATGTCCATGCCACAAGTGCACATCGTGGCCTTCTGCGGCGACCTTGGGCTGGGGGCCGCGCGGGGTGCCGAGATGCTCTCGTTGATGTTGGCACTCGGTATCGTCAGCCGCCTTGCATCCGGTTGGCTTGCCGACAAGATCGGACCGATACTCACATTGCTAATCGGCTCGACGATGCAGGCGGTCTCGTTGCTGTTTTTCCTGCCGTCCGACGGTCTCCTAGCGCTTTACGCTGCCTCCGCCGTATTCGGACTGTTCCAAGGCGGTATCGTCCCGAGCTACGCAATAATCGTACGCCAATACTTCCCAGCCTCCGAGGCGGGAGCCAGGGTCAGCCTGGTCATGTCGGCTACGATCGGGGGCATGGCTTTGGGGGGATGGTTGTCGGGCTTGATTTACGACCTGACACTCTCCTACACCGCCGCATTCTTAAACGGCTTCGCCTGGAATTTGCTCAACATCGCTATTGTATTGCTACTCCTGTGGCGCAGTCGGCGGCAAGCAGCCGTATTACAGCCAGCCTGATCTCCGCCTCTATTCGACAGTCACGCTCTTCGCTAGATTGCGCGGCTGATCGACGTCCGTGCCCTTCTCTAACGCTGTGTGATAGGAGATGAGTTGCACCGGCAAGGCATAGAGGATCGGGGCAACGAACGGATCACAATCCGGCATCTCAAAGGCCCAGGTCGCATCGTTGCCCATGCGAGCGATGCCGTCGCTGTCGGACAGCAGCACCACTCGTCCGCCGCGCGCCATCGCCTCGGTGACATTTGAGATCGCTTTTTCAAACCACTGATCGCTCGGCGCCACGATGACCACCGGCACGCCGTCCTCGATCAAGGCAATCGGCCCGTGCTTCATCTCACCGGCTGCATAGCCCTCGGCATGGATGTAGCTGATCTCCTTCAACTTCAACGCCCCTTCGAGCGCGATCGGAAAGCTGGTGCCACGCCCGAGATAAAGCACGTCCCGGGCATGTGACAGATCGTGGCATATCGGCACCAGGTCGTGTTCGCGCTCCAAAACTTCGGCCATCTGGACCGGCAGATGCTCCAAGGCCTTCAAAATCCCGGCCGACCGTTCTGGTGTCACCGTGCCGCGCTTTTCCGCCCAATCCAGCGCCAAACAGGCCAGAGCAACCAACTGCCCGGTAAAGGCCTTGGTCGAGGCAACGCCGATCTCCGGGCCAGCAAGGGTTGGTAAAACGACATCTGCTTCTCGCGCCATCGTACTTTCCGGCACATTGACGATCGCCAGGATATGTTGGTCTTGCTCGCGGGCATGGCGTAGCGCCATCAATGTGTCCAGGCTTTCGCCGGACTGCGAGATGAACATCGCGGCCCCGCCCTCCGGCAACACCGTATCGCGATAGCGGAACTCACTGGCGATATCGACCTCGACCGGCAACCGGGCCAGGGACTCGAACCAATACTTGGCGATCATGCCGGAAAATGAGCTGGTACCAGCGGCAACGATGGTGAGCTTTGGCAAGGTCGCCGGATCAAACGGCATCTCCGGCATCGCCAAACCGCCATTGCTGGGATGATTATAATGGAACAACGTATAACCGGCGGCTTCGGGATGCTCGTGCATCTCCTTTTCCATGAAATGGCGATAGTTACCCTTGCCGATCAGCGCACCCGACACCGCACTCAAGGTCACCGCCCGCTCAACTTCAGCCCCATGGTGGTCGAAAACCCGCGCTCCGTCGGCGCTTATTATGGCCCAGTCACCATCGTCGAGATACGAGATCCGCCGGGTCAGCGGCGCCAAAGCCAGCGCATCGGAACCAACGAACATCTCGCCCTCGCCGTATCCGATTGCAAGCGGGGACGCGCGGCGCGCCGCGAACAGCGTGCTCGGGCAGTCCTCCATCATGACAACGAAGGCGAAAGCGCCTGTAACACGGGCCATGACCTGGCGCATTGCCTCTTCCGGCGTTGCGCCATCATCCAGGAGTTTGTTGAGCAGTAGTGCAACAATCTCGGTATCGGTCTGGCTTTCCGGATGGATCTCAAGCGCCACCAGCTCGGTCCTGATTTCCTGATGGTTCTCGATGATACCGTTGTGCACCACCGAGACCTTGCCGGCCACATGCGGGTGCGCGTTCTCGACCGTCGGCGGTCCATGCGTCGCCCAGCGCGTGTGACCGATGCCGATATCGCCGGCAAGAGGTTTCGCTTCCAAGGCGGTCTCGAGTGCAAACAATTTGCCAGCCGCGCGTCGACGATGGAGCGCGCCATCGACCAACGTCGCGACGCCGGCGGAGTCATAACCTCGGTATTCCAAGCGTTTGAGGGACTCGACCAATAAACGCGCGACCGGTCGATTTCCGATCATGCCAACAATGCCACACATGGCCTATTTCTTCCCTTTGTCAGCAGCGCCCTTGGCCACTTTGCCGCGCGCACGGAGCCGCCCGGCCGCGCCCTCGACAATTTTTTCGTCGGCTCGTTCGACCGCCAGTGCGTCCGCCGGAACATCCCGGGTAATGGTGCTCCCGGCTCCAACAATAGCGCCTTCGCCAATAGTGACCGGCGCCACCAAGGCGGTATTCGAGCCGATGAATGCGCCGGCGCCAATGTTGGTCTGGTGCTTCAGAAAGCCGTCATAATTGCAGGTGATGGTCCCAGCACCAATATTCGCCCCGGCACCGACCTGGCCGTCACCGATGTAAGAAAGATGGTTCGCCTTGGCACCGGCTTCGATCGTCGCGTTCTTGATCTCAACGAAATTACCGATATGCGCACCCTCGCCAATTTCCGCTCCCGGTCGCAATCGAGCATAAGGGCCAATCAGGGCGCCGGCCTCAATCTTCGCACCTTCCAAGTGGCTAAAGCTTTTGATCTCACATCTCTCACCGATCTCCACCCCCGGCCCGATCACCACATTCGGGTGGATGACGGTGTCCTGACCGATAACCGTGTCATGGGACATCACCACCGTGCCTGGCGCCAACAGGGTAACGCCCCCGCCCATGGCATTGAACCGCAAGCGCTGTTGCATCACGTGCTCGGCTCGGGCAAGCCCGATGCGACTGTCGCATCCCATCATCTCGACTTCCTCGCCGATAACGACCTGGACACCGAGGCCATCACCACGCGCCAAACTGACGATGTCGGTCAGATAGAACTCGCCTTTGGCGTTGTCATTGGTGATCCGGTCCAGCAGGCCAAACAACCTGGCGCCGTCGACCGCCATGATGCCGCCATTGCAGAG
>JABIRP010000073.1 GCA_018699735.1 Rhodospirillaceae bacterium
CAGCCACTCCTCTGTGCCATCTTCGACCTTGAAAACCGCTGCCTTTACGGCGCCGGTGCCGACGTCGATACCTGCCGAAAGTGTCATGCCTCAACTCCCGCGTTTCCGCCCATGGCGGCGCGACGTGCGAACTCGGCTCCGCCCAATGCGCCGGTGTAGATCGAGTCTGGGTCGATATTAATGGTCACGTCGCCATAGTTCTCCTGCACCAGTTTCTTCAGCTCGCGCACCGCCGCCTCGTTCTTGGCGACACCGCCGGTGAAGGTGAACTCGTCCTCGATGCCGCCAGAACGCGATATGATCGACATCGCACGCAGGATGATGGCCCGGTGCAATCCGGCGAGAATGTCCTCGCGCTTTTCGCCCAAGGCCAACCGATCTCGCAGTTCCGCACCGGCAAAAACCGTGCAGGTCGAGTTGATGCGCGCCGGCTTATCCGATTGCATCGCCAACGGCCCAAGTTCATGCAGGCCCATGTTCATTTCGTCGGCAATGTAACCGAGATAGCGACCACAACCGGCCGCACAGCGATCGTTCATCTGAAAGTTCTCGACGATGCCACTGGAGTCGACCTGGATACCCTTGGTGTCCTGACCGCCTATATCCAAGACCGTTCGGGTTTCGGGATACATCATATGCGCCCCCAGGCCGTGGCAGAGGATTTCCGATCGAATATGTTCTTTGGAAAACGGCAAGGTCACCCGACCATAACCGGTACCGACAAGATAAGTTTCCTCAAGCTCGATATCGAGTGCCCGATCGATGCCCTGGTGCAGTTCCTGGTCAAGCCCAGCGCCGTCACTCACGATGCGATCAAGCGCGCGTTTGAACTTGTCGCTCAACTTGCCCGAAGGTGGCCGGTTCTCGACGGCAATGATCGATTTGTCGTAGACGCTCAGCAGCAGCTCGTAGGCGAGACCGGCATCGCGGGCCACCGCCTCGGCCACGGCCAGATAACGCGAGCCGGCGATGTCGCGAAAGAAATCCGATTTGCGGGTGGCGCCCGGCGCGAACATGGCGGGTGCCTGGTCACGCAACTGGCCGAAGACCTCGGTCAGTGCTTGTTTTACGCCTTCACCGGTTTTGGCGAATCGCTCGCCTTGGACCTGCTCGCCGCAGGTTTCCTCGAGATCGAGCAACTGTTCGAGATACTGCTCAAGCCGGAAGGCCCGCTCAAGGTCGCCAAGAAATACCTCGATCTCATCCGCACCACCTTGTCCGCTATCAATTTCGCGGCGGAACAGCGTAAAACGCGCATCGACTGCGGCCTCCTGGCCGGCGACCCGACAGGCGGTTTCGTAATTCGAGCGTGAGTTGGTGATACCGCGGCCAAGCACCTTTTCGCTCTCGTCGAGCAACACAGCCTTGGTGGTCGTCGAGCCGAGGTCGATACCGACGAACGTTTTCATGCCGCCACTCCCTTGCTCACACCGCCACGCTTCTGCTCGACCATCTGGAAGTAGCTTTCCAGCCTGTTCTTTACGTTGGCGGCGGAGAAGTAGCGCGGATCGACAAGATCAGTCTCGATAAATGCCGCCGGCTTTCCGGTCCGCTTCTCGACCTCACGCATGATCAGCAATTGACCGGCGGAGAAACTGTTGCAGGACTTGATCGAGTTGATCAGGAGCCCATCGGCCTCATACTCGTTGATATAGTTGGCCAGCATCTCAACGCGCATTGGCAGGGACCGGTTGGTGTAAACACCGAGACAATACTCGGCCAGGGTCTCCAGCGGCCGGCTCGGATCATGGCGAAAGCCAAAATCATAGGTGCCGCCAACCTTGGTGTAGCTGGAAGCGACAACGACGGCACCTTCGTCATAGAACATTTTCCAGAATTGGCGGAAGTTTGTGTAATTGGGTGGCCCCTCGACGACCAATCGGTATTTCTCCTCGCCCATCGGCCCATCCGGTGTGACAGGCCCGAGCCCGGCGGCGACCCGTTCGTCGACCTCGTCACGCAGAAAACCGTAATAGTCGATCGCGTCGTCGGTACCGCGAAACGCGCCGAAGATTGGCCCGATATAGTATATGCCGCCGAAATAGGCGTCGATCGGCGACGGCTTGTTCTTGGCGCTTTGCAGGATGTGGACGAGGTCGTCCTCGGCCTTGGCCGATTTGCCGAGATACTCACGCAGCCGGTCGATGTCGAATTTGACGCCGCTTACGGCCTCCAGCTTTGGGATCACGTCTTCTTTCAACTGCTTGACCATGTACTCGATCATGTTCGGCGTGACCTTGCCGTCGGCCATGTAGGGCGTTTGCAGGAAAATCGTCTCGCACTTGTATTCCTCACGCAGGAGTTCGAACCATTTCATGAAGGTGAAGCAGCCAGTGTAAGACAGGAGCAGCACATCCGGGTTCGGTAACTTCCTGCCGTTCGGTCCGATATTGCCCTTGGCCATCATGCCGATGTCGGATTTTACATAGGTACAGACATCTTCGGAATGCCCGGCCTTCTCAGCCTCCATCACATAGGCACCGCTTTGGCGCCGCAGGCCACTTTGAATGGCATTGACCTCAGGCAGGTTGTTGACCAGGTCGAAGCACATGAGCAGTTCATTCAGATTGCCGGGAACGAAGGTCGAAGCGACCTTCTCACCACTTTCCGCAGCATTGGCCAGGCGGTCGTAGTGCTTGGCCATCATCTCTTTCTGCTTCACCATGGAAGCGTCTTTCAGAACTTCCTTCGGTGGCGCTTTGCGCGTGGTCGTGTTCATGCGGCACTCCATAGCTTGATCGAATCGGCAAAGGTCCCGGCCTGCTCTCGAATGGGCTGCATCTGACCGGAGTTCTCGGCGTATTTGAATGCGATATAGGGAATTCCGGCGGCCTTCAGTACGTTCTGCAACATCGGCCGGTCGAGCAAAGCCGGATCGCAGAAGCTGGGCGATGCGAAGATTACACCCTCCGCGCCGGTTCGCTTGACGGCGCGTACCAAGAACTGGCCCTTCTCCTTAAGGTCGGGTTCGTATTTAGCCGAGGTGCTCGTCGAATGGTGCAGGAAGGCTTGCGCCAGATTGTGCACTGCGTCCCCATCCAACGGCACGTCCTCGAGCAGCCAGCGGGTCACCAGCATCAGGTCGTCATCGACGATATAGCAGCCCGAAAGCTCCAGCGACTTGATCAGGTTGAGGGGCGGCTGCTCGCAGAAC
>JABIRP010000074.1 GCA_018699735.1 Rhodospirillaceae bacterium
CAGGCGGCATCGATTGGATCGTTGTCGATACGCGTGGTCATGACGACGATGGCCGGCAGCTCCGCAATGGCGCGTGCGATCTCGGAGATCTGCGCCAGGGGCTCGGGAGCCGCCCAATGCACGTCCTCTATCCGCAGAAGCAACGGCCGCTCGCCGGCCAACTCCGCCGCCAGATTCGATACGGCTCTGGCCCGGCCGGAAACACGGGCCGCGTTGTCCATCGCGGCATGTGTCGCAGCCAGTTCTGGCGGTTGGGCCAGGCCAAGTAAATCGTTCAAGTGGATCGTATCTGCGGCCAGAGCCGGGTGCTTGGCTATCTTGGTCGCAATCGTTTCAGTTGTCAGGTCTTCGCGGCTGCGCGGATCGATGCCCAGCATTGAGGCAACCAGCGCCGGGATCGCGTCACGACCCCGCCCAGTGCCAAAATCCAGAACCAATCCCTTATGCCGTTCGAAGCCGGCCGCCCCGGCCCGCTCCTCGAAGCGATCGACCAGGCTGGTCTTGCCGATGCCGGGCTCACCGCGAACCAGGACGATCTGGCCTGAACGGTCTTCCAGACAGTCGGCGATGACGGCATCAAGCTGGCGTTTCTCTCGCCCGCGTCCAACGAACACTCGTTCGTTGCCGCCGTCTGAGCGCTCAGAAAGCCGCGCCAGGCGCCAGACGGTCACTGCTTCGGAGAGGCCCTTAACCTCAACCTCGCCGAGCGCCTCGCACTCCGCCACGTCGGCGACAGCACCTCGGACTTCCTCGGAGATCACGGTCTCGCCTGGCCGCGCCAACCCGGTCAGCCGTGAGGCCAGGTTTACCGAACCGCCTGTAACGGTGTATTCGGCAAAATCGCCGCTGCCGGTCCGGCTCGCGACCACCTGGCCGCTGGCGATGCCGATATGGGCTGGGATCGGCTCAGCCAGCTTGGCCAGCGCCTCGTGGGCGGCAAAGGCAGCGCGCACCGCACGCTCGGGGTCGTCGGTATGGGCGACCGGAGCGCCGAACAAGGCCATGACTTCATCGCCGATATGCTTGTCGACAGTGCCGCCATGAGCGGCGATAGCGCCGTCAACCACGCCGAAGAAGCGATCGAGCAGGGCGTGCACCTCCTCTGCGTCGCGCGACGACGAGAGCCGGGTGAAGCCGGATATATCGGCGAACATGACCGTGACCTGACGGCGGTCGCCCCCTGAAATTGCAGAGATGGGAGTGGCAGAGGCGGAATCCGAGGCCGGTGTTGGTGTCGGGCTCGCACCCGGGCTTGCATCCGGGCTTGCACCCGGGCCTGAGGGCGGTTGAGGTGAGCCGTCGGGCTGTTCTCTGACCGCCTTCAGCAGGCGCTTGCGATCACCGAGCGGCAGGTTGAGCTCGCGCAGATCCTCTTCCGACAGTTCCGAGAGCACATCGAAATCGATACCGGCGTCCTGCAACACCTCGCGGTGCCGCCCCAACCCGTTCACGTCCAGCCAATTCGCGAAATCGGTCAACCGATGCACCTAGATCCGAAACTCAACTGGCCGGAGTATAGGCGCGGGGAGCTGGATGGGGGAGAGGTGTCTTCATGTCGGCGAAGCTGCCGTGGTGGCGCCATGGCCCTGAACAGTGCCGGCATGCGCTGATATCGGGAGGCTTCCATACTTGCCTATTGGCTACGGCAGGTGGTCGTTCGACTCATTTTTCTGATGATGAAGGCGCTAAATATGGGGAAAGGCGACCCGAGGGCCGCCTTTCATTTTGTGATCTTCATCGTGTTAACGGAAAGACCACGTTTCCTAGTCAGCTAAACTTAGGAAAATTTAGGGTGCCACTTTAATAAGATGCGTTCAATATAAATATTACCCGTTTAGGTGATTTCGAGGATTGCACGCTATGGCATGGAGACTTGGGCTTGACGTAGGGACGAATTCGATTGGGTGGGCCGCCCTCCGGCTCTCCAATGAGGCTGCGGATGACCTACTCGACTCCGGTGTGAGAATTTTTTCCGATGGCCGCAATCCGAAGGATGGGCAATCCCTGGCCGCAGGTCGTCGCGGACCCCGTCAACAGCGCAAGCGCCGCGATCGCTACCTGAAACGCAGGGATGAGTTTGTGCAACGCCTCATCCAGCATGGCCTGATGCCGACGGATGAGGCGGGACGCAAGGCGCTGGAGGATATCGACCCATGGGCCTTGAGGGTCCGAGGTTTGGACCAGGAGTTGTCGGTGTATGAGCTGGGTCGGGCGCTTTTTCATCTGCAACAGCGTCGCGGCTTTAAGTCGAACCGCAAAACAGATCGCAGCGCCGACGACGACAAAGGAAAGATCCAAAGCGCCGCTGCTGTCGCCTTGGAAGCCATGTCGGCCACGGGAGCGCGAACCCTCGGCGAATTCTTGGCGGCTGGCAGGGTCGAGAACCCCGGCCAGCAAGACCCAAGCCCGGTCAGAGTCCGTCTGAAGGGCAGCGGTGCTAAGGCACACTACGATTTCTACCCGACACGCGCCATGGTGGCCGATGAGTTCGACGTGCTCTGGGCGAGCCAGCGGACGTATCACCCAGCCGTGCTGACCGAGCCCGCCCGTGAGGCCTTGCGTGACACGCTCACATTCCAGCGCCCCCTGAAAGCGCAGCCGGTCGGCAAGTGCTCGTTGTATCCTGATGAGGAGCGCTCTCCCAGGGCGCTGGCGTCGGTACAGCGCTTGCGGATTTATCAGGAAATCAACCACCTGGCCGTGCGCCTGCCGGGTGAGGTCGAACGTCACTTAACCCTGGCGGAACGGGATGCATTGGTGGTCAAAGCGCTTTCAACCGCCAAGCTTACGTTCGACGCCGCTCGCAAGGCGCTGAAACTCGATCCGGCCGCCCGCTTCAACACCGAGGGCGAGCGCCGGGCGCATCTGGATGGCGACAAAACCGCCGCTTTGTTGGCGAAAGCCAAGCTCTGGGGCAAGACCTGGCGCGACCTGCCGCTTGCAACTCAGGATGAAGTCGTAACCCGGTTGCTCGAAGATGAGGACGAGGCGGACCTGATCGCCTGGCTTCGGGCCGAGCACGGGCTTGACGAGCCAACGGCACGTGCGGTTGCCGACGCCCCTTTACCTGACGGTCACGGCAATCTCGGACGCACAGCGACAAGCCAGGTTCTGGCGGAACTGGTGCGGAACGTCGTCATGTTCGACCAGGCGGTAAGGACGGCCACTGGCCAAAGCCATTCCGACCTCGACACCGACGGCGAGATTTTCGAGCGAAATCTGCCGTATTACGGTCAGATCTTGGAACGGCATGTGACCTTCGGTAGCGGCGAGCCGGCGGACCCAATTGAGAAGCGGTTCGGCAAGATTGCCAATCCGACCGTGCATGTGGCGCTGAACCAGCTGCGTCGCGTGGTCAATGCGCTGACCGCCAAGCATGGCCCGCCGGCTGAAATCGTGGTCGAGCTGGGCCGCGACCTGCCGCTTTCGGCCAAGGGCAAATCGGATCTGGCGCGCCGGCAACGTGACAATCAGGACGCCAACGATCACAGGCGCGCGCGCCTAGCTGAGCAGGGCCAGCAGGACAGCTACGACAATCGGCTGCGCCTCAGACTTTGGGAGGAACTGAACCCGCATAATCCGCTTGAGCGCTTTTGTCCCTATAGCGGCGAGCTGATCGGTATCAAGCGACTGTTCACTGACGAGATCGAGATTGAGCATATTCTACCCTTCTCCAAAACCCTGGATGACAGCCCAGCCAACAAGACGGTCGCGACTCGCAACGCGAACCGGTTCAAGACCAACCAATCGCCACACGCGGCGTTTGGCCACTCGCCTAAAGGCTACAGTTGGGAACAGATTTCGGACCGAGCGGTTTTCCTGCCTGGCAACAAATCCTGGCGCTTTGCCCCTGATGCGATGGAACGGTTCGAAAACGAGGAGCGTGATTTCTTGGATCGCCAACTTGTTGATACCCGATATTTCGGCCGTATCGCGCGGACCTATCTGGCCCGCACCGGGGCGGACGTGTGGGTGACGCCGGGCCGGTTGACGGCTGATCTGCGTTGGACCTGGGGCTTGGACTCGATCCTGCTGGGGCATAACCAAGTCGAGGCCGGTGAGGTGGCGAAGAACCGCGACGACCATCGCCACCACGCGATCGACGCCATCGTCGTTGGATTGACCGATCGGTCGACCCTGAAAGCCGGCGCCGACGCGGCCCGCAAGGCGGAGGAGAATTTTGACGGCCGTCTGTTGGCCGACCTGCCAGCACCCTGGGAGGGGTTCCGCGAGGATGTGCGTCGTAGCATCGATGCGATCGTGGTCAGCCACAAACCGGACCACGGCGTGCAGGGCGCGCTGCATAACGACACCGCCTACGGCATCGTCGAGGTGGGAGAGGATGGCGGCGCCTCGACCGTCGTCCACCGGGTGCCGCTTGCCAGCCTCGGCAAACCGGAGGACCTGGAGAAGATCCGAGACGACGTAATCCGCCGGCACCTGTTGGCCGAAACCGAGGGGCTGACCGGCAAGGACTTTACTGCGGCATTGGTTGCCGCTGGCGAGGCGATGCGGCCACCGGTGCGCCGGGTCCGGATCCTGGAGACCGTCAGCGTCATCCCGATCACCGACAAGGCCGGCCGGGCCTACAAGGCCTATAAGGGCGACGCCAACCACTGCTACGACATCTTTGCCGATCAGAAAGGCCGCTGGACCGGGCGCGTTGTCTCCAGCTTCGAGGCCAACCAGCCCAGCTTCGATGTCAAGGCGAAGACCACCGCCGATGGTCAAGCGCTGATCATGCGCATCCGCCAAAACGACATGCTGGCGATCGGAGAAGGTGAGCAGCGCCGCTTCATGCGGGTGGTGAAGTTCTCGAAAGGACAGATCGTCTTAGCGGATCATTCGGAAGGTGGTTCACTGAAGAAGCGTGACGCGGATAAGGAAGACCCGTTCAAATATTTGAATGCCTCACCATCGTCTTTGGGTAAACGTCAGGCTCGACTGGTCCATGTCCATCCTTCGGGCCGCGTGTTCGACCCAGGGCCGTCAAAATGATCGGCCGTGTCGTGGAAATCGCCACAGACGGCACGCATCTGGCGGTCGATCGCGGTTTCATGACGGTCTCGCGCGAACGCGAGCGGGTTGGGCAAGTGGCGCTGGACGATATTTCGGCCCTGGTGGTGCATGGCCACGGCGCCACGTTCTCGGCCAACCTCGTCGCCCGGCTCTCGGAACGTGGCACGCCGATGGTGATCTGCGGTGCGAACCACGCGTCGGTGTCCATGCTCTGGCCCGCCGACGGGCACCACGAGCAGGGCATGCGTATGCAGGCCCAGGCCGATGCACCGAAACCGCTGGGCAAGCGGCTTTGGCGCGATTTGGTCCGCGCGAAGGTCAGCGTTCAGGCCGATGTCCTGGACGCGGTGGGGGAGCGGGCTGGGGCTTTGCGGGATCTTGCGAAGTCGGTTCGTTCTGGCGACCCGGAGAACATCGAAGCTCAGGCGGCACGACGATACTGGCCCTTGATGATGGGGGAGAACTTCAGCCGGGATCGCGGCGCGCCGGGCATCAATGCCATGTTGAATTACGGCTATATGGTTCTGCGCGCGGCGACGGCGCGGTCGATCATCGCAGCGGGACTGCACCCGTCACTCTCGATCCATCACCAAAGCCGGGGCACAGCATTGCGTTTGGCCGACGACCTGATGGAACCGTTTCGCCCGCATGTGGATATCGTCGTTCGTCGAATGGATGAGGCCGGTGCCGGGGATTTGGATCGGGATGTGAAGGCACGCCTGGCGGCGGTGACCACCTTGGACCTCGAAGGGCCGAAAGGCGCTTCCACACTGCAAACCTGTATCGACAGGTTGGCCTTATCACTGGCTCAAGTCTATCTCGGCGAGCGTGACCGACTGATCTTTCCCGGACCAGCCTTGCCGCTGGCAACGGCTGGTGGCGGTTTGTCGTGAAGCATCTCAGTGGGTATCGGATCATGTGGATGATGGTTTTGTTCGATCTGCCTGTGGTTGAGCCGGAAGAGCGGCGGGCGGCGACCGGGTTTCGGAATTTTTTGAAGGATCAAGGCTTCGAAATGGCACAATTCTCGGTCTATGTGCGCTATACTTCCGGCAAGGAGGCGGTCGAGGCCATGGTCCGCCAGGTCAAGAATGCACTGCCGGAGAGGGGCCATGTCGATATTCTGCAATTCACCGACAAGCAGTATGAAAATATCGTCAGCTTCCGGGGTGGCAGCCGGGAGAAGAAGAAAAATCCCGAGCAGTTCGTTTTATTTTGACCGACACGTCGCCGGAAATCAGATGGGCCGTCAGTTTTTTACGCGCCCAGGCAAGGAAAAGACCCTTGAAATCAAGGGCCTAATCCAGAACCTAGTTTAGCTGACTAGAAAACGCGGTCCAACCGCAACGGCACGGGCGGCGGTGGCCCGGTCAAGGTTAGTTTAGCTGACTAGAAAACGCGGTCCAACCGCAACTACTTTGCCGGTGACAACGGCAGC
>JABIRP010000075.1 GCA_018699735.1 Rhodospirillaceae bacterium
AGGGCCTGTCATATTCAGGGTGAGATGTTCCAGGAAACCTCCGAGCTTGGTGGCCTCGATATCCAACTCGCGTACTACCGGGGCTTCGGTGAATTCAAGGTGAGCAAGTGGCTGTCGGATTCCGCGACGCTGCTGTCTCGGATGACCGGTGTCCATTGCCTCGGTGGCCACACGCAGATCGAAAAGCTGCTGCGCCACACCATGACCGAGACCAAAAAGAAGAAGGTCCAGGCCGTGGTCTTCGTCGGTGACGCTTTCGAGGAGGATATCGATAAGGTCTGCCACGTTGCCGGAGAACTCGGCATGCAGGGCGTACCAGTCTTCTGCTTTCATGAGGGCGGTGACCCGGGAGCTGGCAACGCCCTGAAACAGATCGCGAAGCTGACCCGTGGTGCCTATTGTCCCTTTGACGCGACAAGTGCCAAGCAATTGCGGGATTTGTTGGCCGCTGTTGCGGTTTATGCAGCCGGCGGGCACAAAGCATTGGAGAGTTACTCACGAAAGGCCGGTGGCGTGGTGCTGAAACTGACCGATCAAATGGTTCGGCGATGACATATCTGGTTCTCGGTCTCAGCCTATTGATTGGGTTCGCGTTGATGGCGCGCTGGTACGCCACCGCCGATCCGGCAAAAGTGCGTGGCTTTCTGAAGTGGGCTTTTATTTCGATCGCCATTGTCGCGGGCTTGTTCTTCGTCTTTCGCGGCAAACTGGACGTGATCTGGTGGATCGGCATCGTCGCGGTTCCGGCATTGCTGCGCTGGCGAGCAATTTTCCAGGCGTTGCGGAACTCGGCCAAGGCAGCACAAGGCCCGACACCGGGCCAGCAATCCAGCGTGAACACAGCCTTTTTTGAGATGGAACTCGACCACGATAGCGGCCGTATGGCAGGTAGGGTTCGGGCCGGGCAATTCTCGGGGCGTGAGTTGGCCTCGCTTGGGATCGAGCAATTGCTGGAGCTTCTGGCGGAATGCGCCGACCAGGATGAGCAATCGGCGGCGGTACTGGAGAGCTATCTCGACCAGGAACACGGGCCCGATTGGCGCGAGTTTGATGGTACTGAGAGTGATGCCAAGCGTGGGCCATCGACCGCCGGTGGTGCCATGAGCCGAGAGCAGGCGCTTGACGTGTTGGGATTGGAGCCGGGGGCTGGCGAGGAAGAGATCCGGGATGCCCACCGCCGGCTGATGCTCGCCAACCATCCGGACAAGGGCGGCTCGACATTTCTGGCGGCCCAGATAAACCGGGCCAAGGACGTCCTGATCGGCACCGGCTGAGGGTAGCCTTGCGCCCGGATTCGCCGTGTGCAATAAGTCCGCCAACCGCGCGCCCAATAGGGCTTTCGCCCAAATTACACACTCAAACAACTGGCGCCGCGTTCACGACAAGACATGAAATCAGGAGCGACCATGCCGGTTCCGGTGCGCAAGGCCATCTTCCCCGTGGGCGGACTGGGCACGCGCTTCCTGCCCGCTACCAAATCAATGCCCAAGGAAATGCTGCCTGTCGTCGACAAGCCGTTGATCCAGTATGCCGTCGAGGAGGCTCGCGAGGCTGGGGTCGAGGAACTGATCTTCGTTACCGGGCGCGGCAAGAGTGCGATCGAAGATCATTTCGACCATGCCTTCGAACTGCAGGCAATGTTGCGAGAACGCGGCAAGGACGATGCCTTGAAACTGGTGGTCGATACCATCCCCGAGCCAGGGCAGGTTGCCTATACCCGCCAGCAGGAGCCGCTTGGACTTGGCCATGCGGTTTGGTGTGCGCGGCATTTCGTCAACTCGGAACCTGTCGCGGTCTTGCTTGCAGATGACTTGATCCTGGGCCCGACCGGGTGCCTGAAGCAGATGGTCGACGCCTATGCCAAGGTTGGCGGCAATATGGTGGCGATCATGGAAGTCGCACCTGAGGCGACCAGTTCTTACGGCGTGATTACACCGGGCGAGAAGACCGATAGACTTGTTGAGGTGAAGGGGTTGGTCGAGAAACCGGCGCCCGAAGACGCGCCCTCAAATCTCGCTGTCGTCGGCCGCTATATCCTGCAACCGAATGTGTTCACAGATCTTGGCCGGTTCGAGCGCGGGGCGGGTGGGGAGATCCAACTGACCGACGCACTGGCCCGCCAACTTGATCAGGCGCCGTTCCATGGCCACCTGTTCGAGGGTAAGCGTTTTGACTGCGGCAGTCGGTCCGGTTTCCTTGAGGCCAATATTGCGTACGCTCTGGCCCGCGACGATATGAACGGCGCGGTGGCGGAGATTTTGAAATCCTACAGCTCTAGGTGAGATTGAAATGCGTGTTGCGATGATCGGTACCGGCTATGTCGGCCTGGTATCCGGAGCTTGTTTCTCTGAATTTGGTGTCGATGTGGTTTGCGTCGATAAGAACGCTGAAAAGATCACCATGCTGGAGCGTGGTGAGATCCCGATCTACGAGCCCGGTCTCGAGCGATTGGTCAACGACAATCGGGAAGCCGGCCGGCTTTCCTTCACCACCGATCTGGCGGTCGCGGTCAAGGGCGCCGATGCTGTGTTCATCGCCGTCGGCACGCCAAGCCGACGCGGCGATGGTCACGCCGACTTGTCCTATGTCTATGCCGCCGCCGAGGAAATCGCCCAGGCGATCGATGGGTATACCGTGATCGTGACCAAATCGACTGTGCCTGTCGGTACCGGCCGTGAGGTTGAGGAGATTATTTCCAAGACCCGGCCCAGCACTGAATTTGATGTTTGCTCCAATCCTGAATTCCTGCGCGAAGGCTCGGCAATTGAGGACTTT
The DNA here is from genome assembly GCA_018699735.1 of Rhodospirillaceae bacterium. Classification (GTDB taxonomy): domain Bacteria; phylum Pseudomonadota; class Alphaproteobacteria; order Thalassobaculales; family Thalassobaculaceae; genus JABIRP01. Next base: position 2,776 of record JABIRP010000075.1, read on the forward strand.
ATGCGTCCCGACCGGGTCGTCATCGGCACGGATAGCGAAAGTGCCCGCCAGGTAATGCGCGAGCTCTACCGCCCGCTCTATCTGATCGAGACGCCGATCGTGTTTACCTCGCTTGAGACCAGCGAGTTGATCAAATATGCCGGCAACACATTCCTTGCGACCAAGATCACCTTCATCAACGAGATCGCTGACCTTTGCGAGAAAGTCGGCGCCGACGTGCATGACGTGGCCCGTGGGATCGGCCTCGACGGCCGCATCGGACGCAAATTCCTGCATCCGGGGCCGGGCTATGGCGGCTCGTGTTTCCCGAAGGATACTTTGGCGCTGGTCAAGACCGCTCAGGACAAGGGCGCGCCTTTGCGCATCGTCGAGACCGTGGTCGACATCAACGACAAGCGCAAACTGCGTATGGCTGACAAGGTGATCCAGGCGTGTGGCGGTTCAGTCGCGGGCAAAACACTTGCCGTGCTCGGCTTGACCTTCAAGCCGAATACCGACGACATGCGCGACAGCCCGAGCGTCGCCATCGTGCCGGCGCTGCGGGAGGCTGGAGCGACCATCCGTGCCTACGATCCCGAGGGCATGGACGAGGCCCGCGAGATGCTCGGCGAGGTGACGTATTGCGAGGATGCCTACGACACTATGCAAGGCGCCGATATCGTGGTGCTGCTGACCGAATGGAACGAGTTTCGCGCGCTCGATATCGCGCGGGTTAAATCGCTGTTGAGAACGCCGGTCATGGTCGATTTGCGCAATGTGTATAACCCCGAGGAAATGGCAGAGGCTGGATTCCATTACATCTGCGTTGGTCGCCCAGACGTTGGTCCGAGAGTGAGCCCAACCGTCGACCCTGGAGAGGTTGCATGAGCGCGACACACGAATTTCATCGCACGGTTCTACGTGAGTACGACGTTCGCGGTGTTATCGATGAGACGCTTTCGACCGACGATGCGCGGGCGCTGGGGCGAGCCTTTGGCACACGCGTGGTGCGCGCTGGTGGTACCCGGGTCGCGACCGGTCGTGATGGCCGACTAAGCTCGCCTGCAATAGAGGCGGCACTGGTTGAAGGGTTGGTGGCTTGCGGGCTTTCGGTTACCCGGATCGGTGAATGCTCGACCCCGATGCTGTATTTCGCCGTGCATCACTTTGCGGCCGGCGGCGGTGTCATGGTGACCGGCTCGCACAACCCGCCGAACTACAACGGCTTCAAGATGATGCTCGGCACCGGTCCGTTTTTCGGGGCTGACATCCAGGATTTGGGCAGTATTGCAGCGGCCGGTGATTTTGTCTCAGGCGAGGGCTCCACCGACGAGGCCGACCTGCGCGATATATACGCCGATCGTGTGATGCGCGACTACAAGGGCACGCGCCAACTCAAAATCTGTTGGGATTGCGGCAATGGTGTCTCCGGCCCGCCGACTAACGAAATCACCATGCGCCTGCCGGCGAGCCACTGGGTTTTGTTCCCTGAGGTCGATGGCACGTTCCCGAACCACCACCCAGACCCGACCGTTGAGGAAAATCTGGCTGACTTGAAAGAGGCAGTTGCGGCGCATGACGCGGATCTCGGTATTGCCTTCGATGGCGATGGCGACCGAATTGGCGTCGTTGACGAAAAGGGGCGGGTTCTCTGGGGCGACCAACTGCTGGCGCTCCTGTCGGAGGATGTGTTGGCCGAGCAGCCTGGCGCTACCGTCATCGCCGATGTTAAGGCGAGCCAAATGCTGTTCGACCACGTTGCGGCAAATGGCGGAAAGCCGGTGATGTGGAAAACCGGGCATTCGCTGATCAAGAATAAGATGGCTGAGACCGGCGCGCCGCTGGCTGGCGAGATGAGCGGGCATATCTTTTTCAAGGATCACTACTACGGCTTTGACGATGCGCTTTACGCTGCGGTCCGGCTGATCGAACTGTTGACCAAGCGCGACGAGCCACTGTCGGTTTTGCGAGACCGGTTGCCGGTGATGGTCAATACGCCGGAACTGCGCTTCCCCTGCTCGGAGGACCGCAAGTTCGCGGTGGTCGATGAGGTCAAGCAGCGGTTGGCCGGGCGCGATGACTTGGACGTGATCGATGTCGACGGCGTGCGGGTCAACTCGGCGGATGGTTGGTGGTTGTTGCGGGCGTCGAACACCCAGGACGTGCTGGTTGCTCGCTGTGAGTCGACGGATGAAGCTGGATTGGAGCGCCTGAAGGCGGCGTTGGTCGAGGCGGTCAAGGAAAGCGGCGTCGAGCCCCCGGAGTTCTGATCGGAAAGTGTTCTTTTTCGACACTTGCGGCCCCAACTCAAACCCAAATTTGCCGATTCCCGGCCAAGCATCGCGAGAGCCGGGATCTCGCGGCGGCGTTCACTCTGGATCGAGATCCCGGTCTTGGCTGCGCCAAACCGGGAAGCGG
>JABIRP010000076.1 GCA_018699735.1 Rhodospirillaceae bacterium
AGGGCGCCGGTGCTCCATCCTCCCCTGCCTCGAACGCCATCTGGTGGTTCAGGAAGGCATCCGGGTCACGCACCATGCCGTGATTTCGAAATCGGCGGAGCGACGCAGCAAGATCCGCGTCATTGGTTGTCAAGACACCGCCTTCACCTGTCGTCATGGTCTTGACTGGGTGGGTCGAGAACATAGTCACGCCACCGAACGGGCACGAGCCAACCGGCACCATCGCCGCCTCGGCATCCCGGTAACTGCCGCCTAATGCATGGCATGCGTCCTCAACAAGCGCCATCCCAGGTGCCGAATCGGTAATTGCTTGCAGATCTACGCAATGGCCGGACAGATGAACCGGGAACACCGCTTTGACGCTCGCCGCGTCTCTGCCCTTCAGGGCGTTCACCAGGTCTTCCGCTCGCATCAAACCGGTCTCCGGGTCGACGTCGGCGAACACAACCTCGGCGCCGACGTAGCGAACGGCATTGGCCGTGGCAAGAAACGTAACAGACGGAACTACAACCTGATCCCCGGGGCCAAGCCCGAGAGCGAGTGCGGCCAAATGCAATCCAGCAGTCCCGTTGGCGCAGGCGACCGCCTCCGACGCGCCGACGGCTTCGGCGAACGCTGTCTCAAAAACCTCGACCGTCGGACCGGTTGTCAGCCAATCGCCACGCAGCACCGCGACAACGGCCGCAATATCTTCGTCGTCGATGTCTTGGCGGCCATAGGGAAGGAAGGCGTCTCGCATCACCGGCTCAGCTTTCCTTCAACGCCGCCTTGAAGCTCCGGGTAACCGGCGCCAGGATGTACTCCAACAAGGTCTGATCGTCGCCGCTAATGATCGCCATCGCCGGCATACCCTGGACCAGGCGCATGTCCGGCTGATTAGCAAGACTCTCGGCATCGAGCGTGATGCGACCCTCATAGAACGGCATCCCACCTTCGGGCGTCACGACGTCCGCAGAAATGTCGATCAAGGTTCCTTGAAGCGGCTTGACCGTGCGTTGGCTAAAAGCAGTCAGCGTGACCGACGCCGTGGAGCCGATGCGTACGATGTCGATATCGATCGGATCAATGCGCACGATGATCAACAATTCGTCCGACCTTGGTACGATGCTCAGGATCGGCTCTCCCGGACCGATTACGCCGCCTTCGGTGTGAACCCGCAAGCCGTGCACCCGGCCGCCGGTCGGGGCTACGATCACCGCTCGGGTCAACGCATCGCCGGCGGCCGTCATTCGGTCCAACAGGTCGGCGAGACGTTCCTGCGTGTCTCTCAATTCTTGTTCGATCTCGCTCGCCCGCTGTTCGCGTAGATTGACCCGCTGCAGTTCTGTCTCGGCGACGGTTTGTCCGGCCCGCGCGATCATAGCGCCACGGTTGCCGAGGCTGCCGACCAGTTTCGCCTCCTCACGCTGAAGCGCCAGCAGTCGCGGCTTGCGCGCCAAACCTTTCGACAACAGCTCATCTACATCCGCGATCTCGTCTTTGATCAAGACCAGTTGCGTTGATTCCGCATCGAGTTGCGAGCGAATGGCCACGATCTCTTCTTCCGCCTTGGCGATCCGACGACCGAGAAGGTCGCGCTCACTCCGCATCGCCTTGCGGCGGTTTGCGAACAACCTGCGCTCGCCATTGATGATTTCATTCACCTCGGCTTCGCCGGCCCGATCCATCAGCATGCGTGGGATGTCCAACTCGCTGCGCTCGAGACGTTCGGCGTTCAAGCGAGCGATCGCGCCGAGACTGGCGAGATATTGCTGCTCCAACAGATCAAACTCAACCCGTTGGCGGGTGTCATCCATCTCGACCAACACCTGACCAGGCCTAACCAGATCTCCATCGCGCGCCAAAATTCGCCGCACGATACCACCTTCCAAGTGCTGTATGGTTTTCCGATTGGACTCGACCTGGATTTGGCCCTGCGCAATGGAGCCAGTACCGAGCGGCGCGAACGCAGCCCAAACCCCGAACACCCCGAAAAAGAGGAACATGATAGTAAACCCGAGCCAGATCATGCCGCGCCACCGACGTGGGTTACCGACATCATCAATCGCCGTCGGATCTGTCCAGGGGGTAAGTTCCTGGCTCATCAGCTTGAAACTCCGGATGTCTCGTCTTGCCTAGTCATTGCTGTCTCCCGGATCGGCGTCCGGTTTTGGCGCGGCGACGTTGACCGTCCTTACGCCAATCGTCCGCGCTTTAGCCGGCCCTGAAGATCGTATCGCGTTCGCGCCTGATTTCGTGCCCTTATTTGCACCAGTATTAGTGCCCGGCGCCGCCTTAGGACCCTCTCCATCTGTCCCCTGCGCTGCGGGTCTAGTGGTGGGATTTGTGGTTGCCGGCGCGCCCGGTTTCGCAGCAGCAGGTCTGTTGGATTTTGGTCCGCTGAGTGCTGGCCGGGGCGGCTCGACCTCAGGCTTGCCCGCTTGCTGGGTGCCGGATTGCGAAGGTGGGGCTAGCTCACCGATGCCCGGCTTGTGTTCAACTTGGACGGCGCCAGCGTTCATCACTTCATCGCGTGGCCCGAAACGCTGAACGATGCCGTTCTGCAACACCAACACCTTGTCTGCAGCACCAAGCGTCTGCGGTCTGTGTGTGATCATTATGACCGTAGCGCCGCGCTCTTTAAGATCAAGCAACGCCTTACCAAGCGCATCATCGCCACTGTTATCAAGGTTCGAGTTCGGTTCGTCCAACACCACCAGAGACGGGTCGCCATAGAGCGCACGCGCCAATGCTACGCGCTGACGCTGACCTCCCGACAGGATTGCGCCGGCATTTCCGATTTGGGTGTCATAGCCTTCAGCCAACCGCAAAATCTGCTCATGCAAGCCGGCCAACTCCGCCGCCTTGATAACCGCCGCGCTATCGGGCGATGGGTCCAATCGGCCAATATTCTCGGCTACGGTTCCAGAGAACAATTCGATATCCTGAGGCATATAGCCAATATGCGGCCCAAGTTCGTCTGAGTTCCATTGATAGACGTCGGCACCATCGAGACGGACATTACCGACCGTCGGCTTCTCAACCCCGACCAGCAACCGGGCCAGGGTTGATTTGCCAGCGGCAGACGGCCCGATAACAGCCAACATCTCCCCCGGCAATACCTCGAAGCTGACCCGCTGCAAGATCGGGCGCGCCACGCCTTGCGGCTGATGGCCGAGGTTCTCGGCCGAAAGCAACCCCTTGGGCGCCGGTAATTCCATGCGCCGAGGTTCAGCCTGAGCATTCTGTAAGGTTTGTTCGACGATCTTATAGGCCGCGATCGCTTCGAACATTTGACGCGCCTGATTGATCCCCATCTCTACCGGCTGCAATGCCCGTCCGAGGATCATCACGGCGGCGATCATCATACCCGGCGTCATCGGTGTCGACGGGTCGATGATCTGTAACACCGCCACGCTCATGATTACCATCTGCACCAGCATGCGCGCAGATTTGGATATCCCCTGGAATATCGCGGCGCGATCGCTGGCGCGGCCCTGCAACGACAACACTTGTTCGTTGGTCTGGCTCCAGCGGTCCAGAACCTTGGAGCGCATCCCCATGGCCTCGACCACAGCAGCGTTGCGCACAGCCGATTCAGCCGCCTGGAAAGACTGAGCGGAGTGCATCTGCGCTTCCATCAGGGTCCGGCGGGTCATTCGGTCGTTCATCAGTCCAATTGCGAACATGACGACGGCTCCGCCAATCGCCGCCCAGCCCATGGCTGGATTGACCCAAAAGATGACCAACAGAAACACCGGAACCCATGGTACATCCAGCATGGTCAGCATTCCGGGGCCGGTCAGAAACATGCGCAGTGTGCCGAGCGAGCGTAATGGACCGCTGTTCGGTGAACGGCTACGGTCCAAAGCCTCGACGATAATCGAGGACATCAACATCGGCCCCACCCGTCGATCGATCCAGCTGCTAACCCGAACAAAGACGAAGGCACGGACCGCATCCAAGCCGGCCTGCACAATCAATGCGGCAGTCGCCATCAGAAGCAACATAACCAAGGTCGCTTCACTGCGACTCGATAAGACCCGATCGAACACCTGGAACATAAAAATCGGCAGGGTCAGCATCAGTACATTGACCGCAAAACTGAACACGCCCGCAGCCATGAAGGCCATATAGGATGCGCGCAACAACCTATTTACGGTGATGGGCGGCCCATTCGACATACGCGGTTTCTCGCTCTCAAATACTCACCTGGCGGACCGATCGCCGACCGCGCGCGGACGATACCATACTCTTGAAATCATGGCGAATTTCGCCACAAACTGGGGGGTCGTCCTGTAAGGCAGGATAGCTGGCCCCCTAAACCTCACCAGACTTTGTTCTATCCCGCTTCAACCACCAACGCCCAGCATGCTATCCTCATCCGAAGATCACACGCACACAAAGGAACCGTCCGATGAAGCTCTACAATTTTGATCCGGCTCCGAATGCCCGACGCGTTCGTATTTTTCTAGCCGAAAAGGGTATCGAGGTGGAGACGGTCGGGGTGGACTTGCGCGACGGCGGGCAGTTTACGGACGACTTCCAAGCGATCAATCCGCGGTGCACCGTGCCAATGCTGGAACTCGATGACGGCACCCGCATTGACGAAAGTGGCGCCATTTGCCGCTACTTCGAGGCCATACAACCATCCCCGTCTCTGATGGGCAGCACGCCAACAGAAATGGCGGTGATTGAGGCTTGGCACCGACGGATCGAGCTTGAAGGCCTGGCACCGGGTTCCGATGCCTTGCGAAATGGCGCCAAATCCTTCAAAGACCGCGCGGTTTCGGGTTCCCGCCCTTTCCCACAAATTCCTGAGTTGGCTGAACGGGGGGTCAAGCGCCTGCACCTCTTTTTCGACATGTTGAACTCCCGTCTTGGCGAGAGCCCGTACGTCGCTGGACCGGAATTTTCAATCGCCGACATCCTTGCCTATGTCGTCATCGATTTCGCCGCCTGGGTGAAGGCCGTTCCGAGCGATGAGCACACCAATCTGAAGGCGTGGTACGCCAAGGTCGCAGAACGCCCCAGTTCCAAAGCGTAAACCCGCCGAAGCCTGTCTAACTGGGCCCCGTACCGGATTACTCTGTCGTCTCCGCCTGCGGCGAAACGCGGGATTCGCGATAGGTGATATAGAGGGCGCTGGCGAAAATGATCGTGCCGCCGATCCATGCGGCCGGCTCTGGCACTTCTGCGAACAGGACGTAAGCCAGGATCGAAACCCAGATCAGGCGTGTGAAATCGATCGGCATGACTGCCGTGGCGTCCGCCAGCTTGAACGCCGTGGTAAGCGCCAAATGCGACGCCGTGGCGCAAGCCGACATGAAAACGATGACCCCCAGGGTCTCCAGGCTCGGCCAGGTCCAGACATACAGCGCTGCCGGAAACGACAGCAATGTGAGATAGAGTGACGAATAGAACACGATCGTGACGGTTCCGTCCTTGCGTCCCAGGACCTTCATGATCAGCAGCGACATGGCCCAAAGTGCACTTGCCCCAATCGCCCCGATTGCCCCCAACCCGATGTCGTGAAAGCCGGGTCGCAGGACGATCAAAGTACCGATAAAACCGATCAGAACTGCGGACCAGCGTCGGAGGCCGACCTTCTCACCGAGGAACAACGCGGCACCGATCGTCAAGAAGATGCCCGTCGTGAAGCTCAGCGACGTCGATTCCGCCAACGGCAAATTGGCCAGCGCATAAAACCACATCAGCGTCGAGACCACGCCGATCACTGAGCGCCCGAACTGCAGCTTCGGGGCCTTCGACCGCCAGGCCGACCGCCCCGCCTGGATCATCAGCGGCAGTGTAAAGACGAGCGTGAATACGTTACGGAGAAATGCGACTTCAAAGGGATGAACATCAGCGCTGACATAACGCACACCGGTATGCATGATCGAGATACTGGCAGACGCAAGCGCCATGAAGAGAATGCCCCGGGTGGTGGCAGATGCCAAAAATCCCGGTGAC
>JABIRP010000077.1 GCA_018699735.1 Rhodospirillaceae bacterium
ATGGGGAACTCTCCGGTTTCGTGGTCACCTTCGATGACATCTCCGAACTTCAATCCGCGCAACGCAAGGCCGCCTGGGCCGATGTTGCTCGACGGATTGCACATGAGATCAAGAACCCGCTGACACCAATCCAGCTCGCAGCCGAGAGGTTGAAACGAAAATATCAACACCGGATCACCGATGATCGCGAAACCTTCGAGGTTTGCACTGATACGATCGTGCGCCAGGTCGAGGACATCGGACGTATGGTCGACGAGTTCTCCGCCTTCGCGCGCATGCCGGCCCCGGTCATGCGTGAGGAGGACCTTGTCGGTCTGGTGCGGGAGCAACTCGTCCTGCAGCGATCGGCTCGATCGGACATCCGATTCGCCCTAATTTCTGAGGAAGACCGGCTTACCCTGCGATGCGACGCGCGCCAGGTTCGCCAGGTCTTGACCAATCTGTTACAGAACGCGGTCGATGCTATCGAAGCTTCGGAAGTGCCTCGAGACGGAGAGGTGAACGCCACGATCTTGGCGGTACCAGGCGCCATTCGGGTCGAGATCTCAGACAATGGCCGCGGATTGCCGCCGGAAGATCGCGATAGTCTAACCGAGCCTTACGTCACAACCCGCGAAAAGGGTACCGGGCTCGGACTGGCAATCGTAAAGAAGATCATGGAAGATCATGACGGTCAGCTTGATATGCATGACCGAGATGGTGGGGGTGCTGTTATGTCACTGTTGTTCCCACTTGAACTTGACGAGAGCTTGGACGGATCATTGGCAAGTAATAGTGCGGGGGACCAATTTGGGCCGGCTGCGGCAGCCGCCAGTGCCGAGGATTGATCAGTCATGGCGCATGATATTCTGATTGTCGATGATGAGGCCGATATCCGTTTACTGATATCCGGTATCCTTGAGGACGAAGGCTACGATACCCGTCAGGCCGCGAACTCCGACGAAGCGCTGCGTGAAATCGATGGGCGCCTGCCCAGTCTGCTGGTCCTCGATATCTGGCTGCATCAGAGTGAACTCGACGGAATGCAAATTCTCGACCGGGTGAGCAAGAACCATCCGGAACTTCCGGTCATTATGATCAGCGGCCACGGCAACATCGAAACTGCGGTCACGGCGATCAAAAAGGGCGCGTACGATTTCATCGAGAAACCGTTCAAGAGCGACCGGTTGCTCCTGCAGGTTCGGCGTGCGGTCGAAGCTGCCAAACTGCGGCGCGAGAACGCCGAGTTGCGACAAAGGCATGGCGCTGATGAGGACCTAGTCGGTGACTCTGCTGGGGTTGCTCATATTCGGGGGGCCATCGGAAAAGTCTCGCCAACCAACAGTCGGGTCCTGATTACCGGGCCGGCAGGGGCCGGCAAGGAAATCGTTGCGCGCATGATCCACCAGGGATCGATCCGGGTTGGTGGTCCATTTGTTGTTCTCAATTGCGCCACACTCAATCCAGACCGCCTGGAAAGCGAGCTCTTCGGGACAGAGCGAAGGGGCGATGAAACACAGCGCTCAATCGGGACATTTGAACAAGCGCATAAAGGGACAATGTTCCTTGATGAGGTCGCCGATATGCCGCTGGAGACCCAAGGCAAGATCGTGCGCGTCCTACAGGAACAACGCTTTCGGCGGGTTGGCGGAGAGACCGAGGTCGAGGTTGACGTCCGGGTGATTGCATCCACAAACCGTGATCTGCAGCAGGAAATTGCCGCCGGGCGCTTCCGTGAAGATCTGTTCTATCGGCTAAACGTGGTCCCGGTGCGCGTGCCGGCACTGCGTGATCGGCGCGAGGATATTCCCGTCCTGGCTCGATATTTTCTTCTGCGGTCGACGCAATCCTCAGGCATGGCGCCCCGGGAGTTGGGTGACGACGCGGTCGCAGCACTCCAGGCATACGACTGGCCGGGCAATGTGCGCCAGTTGCGCAATGTCATCGATTGGTTGCTGATCATGGCTCCAGGTGCCGGGGCGGATCAAATCAAGGCCGACATGCTGCCACCGGAAATTGGCTCAATAGCGCCGGTCACGCTCAAACTCGATCGTGGTGTCGAGATGATGGGAATGCCTCTACGCGAGGCACGCGAAATGTTCGAACGTGAGTATCTCCTGGCCCAGGTGAACCGCTTCGGTGGCAATATCTCACGCACCGCCCAATTCGTCGGTATGGAACGGTCGGCCTTGCACCGGAAGCTGAAATCGCTCGGTGTCGGTCAGGAGCCACGCGCTCTTCGGGCGGATCAAGGCTAAGCCATGAAGGTCGTAATCTGCGGGGCCGGCCTGGTCGGCACAAGCATCGCCCGGCATCTGGCGGGCGAAAACAACGATGTCACCGTCATAGATCAAGACGCGGCGTTGGTTCAACGCATCAGCGAGACGCTTGATGTTCGCGGCATCGAGGGCAAGGCCTCACTGCCTAACGTACTTGAGCACGCAGGGGCCAAGGACGCCGACATGCTAATCGCGGTGACCTTCTCCGATGAGGTCAATATGGTGGCCTGTCAGGTCGGGCATTCGCTGTTCAATGTTCCAACAAAGATCGCACGTGTGCGCCAGCAGAGTTATCTGCAACCAATTTGGGCCGATCTTTTCAGCCGCGACAACATGCCGATCGACTACATCATCTCGCCCGAGCGTGAGGTCGCCCGGGCGATTGGGCGCCGTCTGCAGGTCCCGGGCGCGATCGACGTAGTGCCAATGGTGGACGGGCTGGTTCGGGTAGTTGGTGTGGTTTGCGCCGAGAACTGTCCGATCATCGACACCCCTTTGCGCCAGCTGACCGAACTATTCTCGGACCTACGGATCGTCATTGTCGGCATTATCCGCAACGACCACGGCATGGTTCCAAAAGCCGAGGATCAGATGCTGGTTGGCGATGAGGTGTATTTCATTTGCGACGCCGAACATCTGACCCGAGCTATGGCCAGCTTCGGTTATGAGGAGCCCGAAGGCCGATCTGTGATCATTGCAGGTGGCGGCAATATCGGCCTGACCTTGGCTGAGGAAATCGAAGCCGAGCATGAAGGGGTCAGTGCCAAGGTGATCGAGCATGGCGCTGATCGCGCCCGATATGTCGCTCAAATGCTGCCAAGCACCATGGTTCTAAATGGTGATGCGCTGGATGGTGAAATCTTGGAAGAGGCTGGGGTTCAACAGAGCGAAACTTTCGTTGCCGTCACCAACGACGACGAAGTCAACATCCTTGCGGCCTTGCTGGCGAAACGAAATGGCGCCAAGCGAGTGGTATCCTTGATCAACAAGATGACCTATGGGCCGCTGATCACCACTCTAGGTATCGATGTGGTGGTCAACCCGCGGGCACTTACAGTTTCTTCAATCCTTCAACATGTGCGGCGCGGTCGCATCAAGGGCGTCTATTCCGTACGCGAGGATTTCGGTGAAGTTATTGAAGCCGAAGCGCTGGAAACATCGCCCTTGGTCGGCAAGACTATCCGTGAGGCGAAATTACCCCCGGGGGCTATTTTCGGCGCGATCAAACGCGGCGACAAGGTCATCGCACCCCGGGCCGATACGGTCATCAACGCCGAGGATGTCATTGTCCTCTTCACCACCTATGAAGCGGTGAAGAAGGTCGAAAAACTGTTTTCTGTCCGGCTTGATTTCTTTTAGCCCACGCGGCAGCTTCACAAACGCAAATTCCACTATCAGAAAGAGCCAGCCGATGTCGCGCATCGCATATGTCAACGGACGCTACATGCCCCATCGCGAGGCTGCAGTCCACGTCGAGGACCGTGGGTATCAATTCTCTGATGGCGTTTATGAAGTCGTCTTGATCCGGCACGGTAAAATGGTCGACGAGGCACCGCATCTGGTTCGCCTGGAGCGGTCATTAGGCGAGTTGCAGATCAAAACTCCGATGAGCAACGCCGCTCTCCGCCAAGTGATGGCTGAGGTTGTCCGGCGTAACCGGATCACTGGCAACGGGCTGATCTACATGCAAGTCACCCGTGGGGTTGCCAAGCGCGATCATGCGTTCCCAGCCAATCCGCAAACATCCGTGGTGATGACAGCCAAGCGTCTGCCGGAACCTTCGCGTACCGGCGTCGAAGATGGCGTCAAGGCAATCACCATCCCCGACATCCGCTGGGAGCGTTGCGACATCAAGACGGTTGGACTATTGGCAAGCGTTCTGGGAAAGCAGCAGGCGCGCGAAGCGGGGGCCTATGAAGCTTTGCAGGTCGACAGCGAAGGGTTTGTGACCGAAGGCACGTCGTCCAATGCCTGGATCGTGACTGCCGATGGCGATCTCGTCACCCGGCGAGCCAACAATGCCATCCTAAACGGCATAACCCGGCTGACCGTACTCAAACTGGCAGAACGTGCCGGTATCCGTTTTGTTGAACGTCCCTTCACCGTGGAGGAGGCCAAAGGCGCAAGAGAAGCCTTCGTTACCAGCGCTACGTCATTGGTTAAGCCTGTCACTCAAATTGACGACACCGTTATCGCAAACGGCAAGGCTGGCGGTTTGAGCCTTCAGTTGTTCGATGCCTACCTGGATTATATGACCACCGACGAGGCCCGGGCGTGATCTTGAAACCTGCGCCGGGAGCAAGACGGCCAAATGCGATAATCTTCGATTGGGACAGCACTCTGGTCGACAATTGGAGCGCCATTGCGTTAGCGCTCAACGCGACATTGACCGCGTTCGGCCACGCCCCATGGGACAACGACGAAGTTCGCCGGCGAACCAAGAAATCGATGCGCGAGAGCTTTCCCGAATTGTTCGGCGATCTCTGGGAGGAGGCGGCCGAAACTTTCTACAAGCGGTTCGAGGAGTTTCACCTGGACGTGGTCAAACCCATGCCCGGAGCAATCGAAATCATGGACCTGGCGGCCGGCCAAGGGGTGCCACTAGCCATCGTCTCAAACAAGAATGGAGAGTACCTCCGGCGCGAGGTCGCTCATCTCGACTGGGAGCACCGGTTTTACCGCATCATTGGGGCCACTGATGCACCGGTCGACAAACCGGCCGCTGACCCGGTTCATATGGCGTTGGCAGAGAGTGGCGTCGATGTCGGAGAAGACGTCTGGTTCGTCGGAGACTCAATGGTAGACCTGCAATGCGCACATGCATCCGGCTGTACCGCAGTGTTGGTCGAGACCGGGCACATTACGCCCGAAGAGCTCGATCTTTGGCCACCAGCTATCCGAGCCAAGAGCTGCTCGGAGCTTGCTGAACGACTTCGATGATTGTGCATCGCAGCGGACGCGCTATATATCTTGTAAGGTGAATCGGATTTGGTAACCGGGGAAAGATGTACTGCCGAACCGATAATCACTGTGTGGGGAACAGAAAAAAACGAGCTGAAACAATGGCCAACGAAAAATCCCAAAACGTCCAAGAGGTGTTTCTCAACACCATCCGTAAAAACAAGGCCCCAGTCACAATCTTCCTGATCAACGGTGTGAAGTTGCAAGGGGTCGTCACCTGGTTTGATAATTTCTCGTTACTTTTAAGACGCGATAACCACTCACAGCTGGTCTACAAGCACGCTGTTTCAACCATCATGCCAGGCCAACCGATTTCGCTCTTCGAGGGAGGGGACGACGAAGCCGAGGCTGAGACCGAGGAATAATTCGCGACACCATGTGCGTATGACTGAACATACCGAATATGACGCCACGCCCTCCAGTGGTCGGGCGCTGGTTCTATATCCGCATGCAAAAACCCAGGTCGCAAAAGCCCAGGGTGGAGAATCCCAGGGTGCAAAATCCCAGGGTGCCAAATCCCAGGGTGCCAAATCCCAGGGCGACCAACTCGCGAGAGACCCAGAAGCCCGAATTGAGGAAGCCATCGGACTGGCCCGGGCAATCGAGCTCGAAATCGTCCATGGCGAATGGGTTCCTTTGCGAAAACCCCGCCCTTCGACCTATCTCGGTCAAGGCGTGATCGAGCGGTTTGGTGACCTGATCGAGGCACTGGAGATTGAGGTCGCAATCATCGATACCTCGCTGTCTCCCGTCCAGCAGCGCAACCTGGAGCGCGCCTGGAAGTGCAAGGTTATCGACCGCACGGCCTTGATCCTGGAAATTTTTGGCGCCCGCGCCCGCACTCATGAGGGTCGGCTGCAGGTCGAACTGGCCGCACTCAGCTTTCAGCGCTCGCGCCTGGTACGATCCTGGACCCACCTGGAGCGCCAGCGAGGTGGTCTCGGCTTCATCGGCGGCCCGGGCGAAAGCCAGATCGAACTCGACCGCCGGCTGATTGGCGATCGTATAACAAAGATCCGCAGGGAGCTGGAAACCGTCACACGCACACGCGAACTGCATCGCGGCGCCAGACGACGGGTGCCTTATCCGATCGTCGCACTCGTCGGTTACACGAATGCCGGCAAATCCACCCTATTCAACCGACTGACCAAGTCCAACGTCGTGGCACAGGATCTGTTGTTCGCAACCCTCGACCCGACCATGCGGAAGGTTGAGTTGCCATCTGGGCGCACGATCATTCTGTCCGATACCGTCGGTTTCATTTCAGAGCTGCCCACTCACCTCGTCGCCGCATTTCGGGCAACCCTGGAAGAAGTGCTGGAGGCCGACCTGATCCTGCACGTCCGCGACGCTTCGCATACCGAGAGTGAGGTGCAGAAGGCGGATGTCATGACGGTGTTGCGCGATCTCGAACTGCCCGAAGAAAAGCTGGATCTGGGATTGCTCGAAGTGATGAACAAGATCGACCTGCTCGAGCCTGGGACGACGGACGGATTGACCGAACGCGGCCAAATAGAACAAGGCCGGGCGGCGGTTTCAGCGATCACGGGCGAGGGGTGTGATGCCCTCCTGGCATTGATTGACAGCAAACTCGGTGCTGACCGGACACCCAATGACTATGGCATTGCTCTCAGCGATGGCGCCGCTATCGCCTGGCTATACAGTCACGGTGACGTGGTCAAGCGCGAGGATGACGAGACCCACGCTCATATACAGGTTCGCCTGGACCCGGCCGATGCCGATCGCTTCGTGAAGCGTTTCGCCTCGAGCTTGCAGACGAACGTGTTGACCAGTGTGTCGGCGACCGTGAATTAGATAGACGTGCCGCCCCATTTCCCTGTCCGTCCCGCAATCGTAACCGCGATCTGCTTCGTCATGGCGACCTTTGCCTGGGGCACTGTGTTCTACGGCCACAGCGTCTACATGGATGCATTGGTGCGGGAACACGGCTGGTCGTCAGCCCTTATCTCAAGCGCCATACTGATGTTCTGGATCGCTAGTCTTCCCGGAACCTTGAGCGTTGGCCTGCTGGTGGATCGTTTCGGGCCAGCACTCGTCGTCGTGCTTGGAGGGGTGTGCATTTCGGGTGGACTGGTGTCCCTGGCCTGGATCACGTCTCCTTGGCAGTTATTTTTTGTCTACACTGCGATGGGTTTCGGCTATCCAGCCCTCGCCGGTGCGGCGATCAGCGCCACATTGGTGCGCTGGTTCGACCGAGGTTTTGGCACAGCACTCGGCATCGCCTTGACCGGCGCGAGCGTGGGCGGTGCGCTATTTCCCTTATTCATCATTCGCCGATCCGCCGATCAGGGATTTGGTGCCACAATGACAGCGGTCGCTGGGGCCCTGTTGGCGGTCGTGCTTGTGGCCGGTTCGACGTTGGCGCTTCTTGGTCAGCCAAAAACAGAAACCGAAAGCGGCCATCAACCCGAGCGATTTTCGATGCGATCGCTGCTGCGCCGCGCCTTGTTTTGGCGCATTTCAGTCGCAGCCGCAATTGGCCTTGGCGGGCAAGTCGGGTTGTTGGCGCATCAGGTGCCGATCATTGTCGCGGAGTTTGACCCGATAACTGCGTCCTTAACTGTTACGGTGGTCGCAATTGCTTCCGCGATTGGTCGTCTCGTAGTCGGTATCCTCAGCCGTTATTTTTCCGTGAGCATTCTGGCCGCATTCAGTTACGCGCTCCACGGAGCGGGCATCGCTGTACTGGTGATCGCGGACACGGCACCTGGGATCTTTGCAGGGTGCGCATTAGCCGGCTTGTTCGTTGGCGCAATCGTGATGCTGCCACCGATCCTCGTGCGGGAAGCGTTCGGTATCACTGGCTTTGGTCGAACCTACGCGATGGTCAATGTCGTGATGTATGTAATGGCGGGTCTGTCGCCTTGGGTGGTCGGAATTATTAAAAGCGAGACGGGCGGCTACGCTCCAGGTCTGTGGATGCTTGTCGGCATGGAGGTGTTGGCCGCGTTCTTGGTCTTCGGGGTTTCCGGTCAAGCCCGGGCAAAAACCTAGGCACCGCATTTCATTCTGATGGATTTGTCGCTTAATCGTTGACTTGGAGCCCCCGTCCTCTCTATAAATCGCGCGGAATTTGGCACTCTTGTTCAGAGAGTGCTACTGCCCGGGATAGACCTGGGAATACCAGAAACCAAACAAACGAAAGGGCTGAAAAATGTCTTTCAGACCGCTTCACGACCGGGTGGTTGTCTCACCCCTCGACAGCGAAACAAAAACCGCCGGCGGCATTATCATTCCCGATACCGCTCAGGAAAAGCCGAGCCAGGGCAAGGTTCTTTCCGTAGGACCCGGGTCGCGCGGTGACGACGGCAAGCTAGCACCGTTGGATGTGAAAAAAGGCGACACCGTGCTCTACGGAAAATGGTCTGGAACCGAGGTCAAGGTCGATGGCCAGGACGTCTTGATCATGCGCGAGTCCGATATCATGGGCATCGTCGGTTAAACAGAGGGAGGCGGCTATGGCAGCCAAGGACGTAAAATTTAATACCGATGCCCGTGAGCGCATGCTCGCCGGCGTCGACATACTGGCGAACGCGGTCAAGGTTACGCTCGGCCCGAAAGGCCGCAACGTGGTACTCGACAAGTCGTTCGGTGCCCCGCGTATCACCAAGGACGGTGTGACAGTCGCCAAGGAAATCGAGCTTTCCGATAAGTTCGAAAACATGGGCGCGCAAATGTTGCGTGAGGTCGCTTCCAAGACCTCCGACGTGGCCGGTGACGGCACCACGACGGCAACCGTTCTGGCCCAGGCCATCGTTCGCGAAGGTGTTCGCGCGGTCGCCGCCGGCATGAACCCGATGGATTTGCGGCGCGGTATCGACTTGGCGGTAAGCGCCGTTGTCGCCGATATCGAGAAGCGCTCCAAGCAGGTCAAGACGTCCTCTGAGATCGCTCAGGTCGGCACTGTTTCTGCCAATGGCGAGACCGAAATCGGTCATATGCTGGCCGAAGCCATGGAGCGGGTTGGCAAGGAAGGCGTGATCACGGTCGAAGAGGCGAAGAGCCTGGAGACCGAACTCGACGTCGTCGAAGGCATGCAATTCGATCGTGGCTATCTCTCGCCGTATTTCATCACCAATGCCGACAAGATGATCTGCGAGTTGGAAAACCCATACATCCTGATCCACGAGAGCAAGCTGTCCAATCTGCAGACGTTGCTGCCAATCCTTGAGGCGACCGCACGGGCTTCACGCCCACTGCTCATCCTGGCTGAGGACGTCGAGGGCGAAGCGTTGGCTACCCTGGTGGTCAATAAACTGCGCGGCGGCCTCAAGATTGCCGCCGTCAAGGCGCCGGGCTTCGGTGATCGTCGCAAGGCGATGCTGGAGGATATCTCAGTGCTCACCAAGGGTACGGTTGTCTCCGAGGATCTGGGCATTCAGCTTGAAAACGTGACCCTGGATATGTTGGGCACCGCCAAGCGGATCACGATCACCAAAGAAGAGACCACGATCGTCGATGGTGCCGGCAAGAAGAAGGACATCCAGGCGCGCTGCAATCAGATCAAAGCGCAGATGGAAGAAACCAGCTCCGACTACGACCGCGAGAAGTTGCAAGAGCGGTTGGCCAAAATGGCTGGTGGCGTCGCGGTGATCAGCGTCGGTGGCAACACCGAGATCGAGGTCAAGGAACGCAAGGATCGTGTCGACGATGCGATGCATGCCACCCGGGCTGCGGTCGAAGAGGGTATTGTCCCGGGCGGCGGAACGGCCTTGCTTTATGCCACGCGTGTGCTCGATAAGGTCACGGTGGCCAATAACGATCAGGCGACCGGCATCAATATCGTTCGCCGGGCTCTGCAGGCACCGGCTCGCCAGATTGCCGAAAATGCCGGATCCGATGGTTCCGTGATCGTCGGCAAACTGCTGGAACAGAAGGACACTAAGATTGGTTACAATGCCCAGTCCGGCAAGTTCCAGGATCTGATCAAGGCCGGCATCATCGACCCGACCAAGGTCGTGCGTACGGCCTTGCAGGACGCGGCCTCGGTCGCCGGTCTGCTGATCACCACTGAAGCCATGGTTGCCGAGAAGCCCGACACCTCCGGCGGTGGCGGCGGCATGCCCGACATGGGCGGCATGGGTGGAATGGGCGGCATGATGTAAGGCGCCGTTTCTTCGATAAAAGATAAGAAGGCCGCGAGTTTAATCGCGGCCTTCTTCGTTACAAGGAATGAGGCATAACCCCGATGACACCACCCGAACTCGACCGTGTGGCCGACTTGATGCGTTCGGTAGCCGAAGAAGCGATCCTGCCGCGCTACCGCCAGCTTGCCGAGGGCGACGTGCGCGAGAAAACCGGTCCGAAGGACCTGGTCACGGTTGCAGATCTCGAATCCGAGCAATTGCTGACACCGGCGTTGGAGGCGCTCCTGGATGGCTCTGTGGTACTGGGCGAGGAAGCGGCCGAGAAGGATCCGAGGCTGTTCGCCCTCCTTGATGGCGACGCCCCTGTCTGGGTGGTCGACCCAATCGACGGCACCAGTAACTTCGTCAACGGCGGCAAACTGTTCTGCGTAATGGTGGCCCTGGTTTGGCGAGGCAAGACCCGGGCCGGCGTCATCTTCGACCCTCTGGCCGAGCGTTGGGTCGGGGCGGAGGAGGGTGGTGGTGCTTGGATGCATGGTGAAGGTCCAGAGCCCCGGCGTATGCAACTCGATGCCCCGACCTCGCCATCCGAGATGGAAGGTGTGCTTAGTCTCAGGTTTTTGGAAGATGATCTACGCGGTGAAGTACGGGCCCGTGCTGACGTGTCGGTTGCCCGCCATGTACGCCTCGGTTGCGCCGGTCACGAATACATAAGGCTCGCCGAAAACAGATACCAATTCGCGGTGCACGGTAAAAACATGCCCTGGGATTTCACCGCCGGCACCTTGATCCACCGCGAGGCCGGCGGTTTCCACGCCCGCTTCGATGGCCGCCCCTACCACCCGGCCGAACTTGACGGTGGCCTGATGGCAGCCCCGGACGAGGACAGCTGGTATCAGCTGCGCAAGGTGTTGTTCGGCGTGTAGGGCTGTCGAAAAACATCAAACTTATCAAAGCGTAATGAACTAATATTCTAAGGAATATTCTACAGTACAGAGTTGTGTAAATTACTACGCAACCTTTCCTATTTACTCCTCCATCAAGCGCCTTTAAAAAGATGAATAAAAAAATATTCAAAAGAGGCATCCATGACCCTAGAATACGAGCCACCCCTCAGGATCGGAAAATTCCGACTATCCCTATTTAATCGGCTCCTCGACGTTTCAAGTGGAATTGATGAGTTTTCCGAGTGGTGCGGCGATCAGATAGATCATGGTTATGAAGGTGTCGACATTGCGGTAGCCCCTGGCCCTAGCTCTGGCGGCCTTG
>JABIRP010000078.1 GCA_018699735.1 Rhodospirillaceae bacterium
CGCCTCAGCGCTCTTGGCGAAATACGCCATCACACCACTCGATAGCATTGCCAATCGGCTTGAGAGCGCCATTGAGGAAACACCAAAGCCGGGTGATCCGGTATTCGAGCGCGCCGAGACCGTCTTGGTCGCCCGCCCGCAAGCATCGTTGGAAGCGGCGGCGATGGTCGCACGCGCCGCCGGCATTACACCGGTCATCCTCGGCGACGCAATTGAGGGCGAGGCGCGGGAGGTTGCGACCGTCATGGCCGGGATCGCCCAACAAGCGGCACGCCATGGCCAACCGTCGCCAGCACCCTGCGTATTGCTATCCGGCGGCGAGACTACGGTTACTGTGCGGGGCAATGGACGTGGTGGCCGCAATGCGGAATTCCTACTGGCGTTCGCTGTGGCAATCGCCGAACGCGCTCATGACTGCCGGGACAGGATCTCAGCCATCGCTTGCGACACCGATGGTATCGACGGCACGGAAGACAACGCCGGAGCACTCTATCTGCCGGACAGCCTGGACCGCGCCGATGCCAACGGGCTCAGTCCGGCCACGTACCTCGCCGACAACGACGGCTATTCGTTCTTCCAGGCACTCGATGACCTGATCATTACCGGGCCAACCCTGACAAACGTGAATGATTTCAGAGCGGTGTTGGTGGTCTAACTGATCGTAAAGGTCCGGCCAAACTTCTGAAATGCTGGTGCGACACCGACGCCTTGGACGTAGTCGAAACGGGCTCGACGCGCGGCGGATGCGATCTTTGGATTAGGCGCATTGGTAAAAATGGTGCGGGACTTCCGTGCGCCGTTGCGTTTTTTAAAGCCGCTTAACCCCATAGTAACCGCGGGTGTGGCCTCTTCGAAACTGGTCCCACTCACCGCGACCGCGATCAGTTTATTGATGTCGAGTCGCTCACCGCCATCGAAATCCATACCAAATTCAGCGATAAATCCTGCGAAAAATGGACCGACATAGCTCAAGGTGTTGTGCAATTTGGCCGGCGACACATCATCCGGCAATCCCTCGATCATGAGGATCATCCGCTTGGCCGCAGCGCCATACAAATCGTGGCATTGTTTCAGATAGTCGACGCGATAGCGCTTGTCGCTAATGGTGATGAAATCGACCGGTACGACCATGAACGCGCGCCCCAAACCATCTTGATTCAAAGTCTCCGAGCCCTCGCGCAGGATGCGAATATCGCGCATCGCCTCAAGGGCCCCGGTCTCGCTTCGATCCGCCAGCAATGGTCCCGCCGGGCCTTCAAGCCGAACCAGATACATCGAGACCAGCCGCTTTGTGACATTGGCGATCGGCCAGAACCGGGTCTCCAATTCATCCTGCGCCTGCTCGAAAATCTTCCGGTCCCGCGCTTCCAGTTCCTGATGTGCGGTTTCAACCGATCCCGTCAGGCCCGCCGGTGTGGATAGGGCGCTGGTATCATCGCGCGGGACGTCCAAAACCAACGCCCTCGCGGTAATCATCGCACCCGCCGAGCCGATCGATTTCATTCGCCGGTTCATCTCGGTCGAGATCTGCTTCACTTGAACATCCGCCTGCTCAAGCGTGGCCCGACCGAAGAGGATTATGAAGTTGTCATCACCGGTTTGGACGAAGACATCGTTCGGCGTGAGGATGCTCTTAATCATCGTTTCGGTCAGCTGATGGACTTGGTCCCGCGCCTTTCCCCAGCGCGATCCAAATTGTTCCCGCATCGCCTCAAGTCCAAGTAGCTGGATATTACCGGCGATCAGCGCATCCGCTGCGACTTGATTTGCGCGACAAAAATCCAGCATCCGAGACTTGAAGTCATCCGGGTCGAACGTGTTCAACTTTTGACGATCAAAGGCTTCGTAGAAACCACCCGAGCCGCCTTGTGACACCCCATTCTCCCTTCGGCTGCCGACCATCCAACTCTCACGGCATCGCCCAATCGCTATTTTAGGATCTTTCTGGACGACGCGGTATCAAAAACCACGTTCCCGTATATATGCGAACATTGGCCCTCGGCATTCACCCCCAGCATTGATCGGTTACGCACTACAGACTATGTCTTGCCCATCGACAGACCTAGGAAACACGAATGATGACTTCGGACCTCCCGGCGCCCGTGCATGTGATCGGCGGTGGCCTCGCCGGCTCAGAGGCAGCATGGCAGATCGCGCGTCTCGGTGTTCCGGTCGTGTTGCACGAAATGCGGCCGACACGCGGCACCGACGCACACCAGACCGATGGTCTGGCAGAGCTTGTCTGTTCAAACTCCCTACGCTCTGACGATGCTGAGAACAACGCGGTCGGATTGCTGCATGAGGAAATGCGCCGCTGTGGGTCTCTCATCATTCGCGCAGCCGATGCCAACCGGGTCCCGGCCGGCTCGGCACTCGCAGTTGATAGGGACGGGTTTTCACAAGCTGTCGAAGCCGAAATCAACAGTGAGCCCCTGATTACCGTGGAGCGAAGCGAAGTAGCGGGACTACCGCCGGCCGAATGGGACAACGTTATCCTTGCGACCGGCCCTCTTACCTCGCCAGATTTGGCGGCTGCGATCGCAGCGTTGACCGATGAGAGTTCCCTCGCCTTCTTCGACGCCATCGCTCCGATCGTGCACAAGGAGTCCATCGACTTCTCCAAAGCCTGGTTCCAGTCGCGCTACGACAAGGCCGGGCCCGGCGGAGATGGTGCCGACTATATCAATTGCCCGCTCGACCAGACGCAATACGAGACCTTCATCGCAGAGCTGCTCGCCGCCGACAAAATCGAATTTCATGAGTGGGAAGCAAATACACCCTATTTCGAAGGTTGCATGCCGGTCGAGATCATGGCCTCTCGCGGCCCCGAGACCCTACGGTTCGGGCCGATGAAACCGGTCGGGTTGACAGATCCCAACACCGGCACCCGCGCGCATGCCGTCATCCAGCTGCGCCAGGACAATGCACTTGGCACGCTCTACAACATCGTCGGTTTCCAGACCAAGATGCGCCACGGCGAGCAGGTTCGGGTGCTCCGCATGGTGCCCGGGTTGGAAAACGCGGAATTCGCCCGGCTCGGCGGTTTGCATCGCAACACCTTCATCAACTCCCCACGCCTGCTCGACAGCCGGTTGCGCCTGAAGACCGATCCCAGGTTGCGATTTGCCGGCCAAATCACCGGTGTCGAAGGCTATGTCGAGAGCGCCGCTATCGGGCTCTTGGCTGGACGCTTGGCCGCGACCGAGCGTCTCGGGTCTGAAATGGAATTCCCACCCGAGACCACGGCTCTTGGCGCTTTGATCGGGCATATTACGACCGGGGCAGATGCGAAAAGCTTCCAGCCCATGAACGTGAATTTCGGCCTATTCCCCGTGATTGAGCCCGAACCGGCAGAGGAAGGCAAAAAGCGGCGCAAGCTGAAGGGTGCCGATCGAAAGCGCGCCATGTCCCGCCGGGCGCTTACCGATCTCGACCAATGGCTCGCCAAGGACCGCCTCGCGGCCGAGTAACCTTCCTATTTCGCCGTCATTCCCGCGAAGGCGGGAATCCAGGCCGACAGTGAGGAGAAGAACTGGATCCCCGCCTCCGCGGGGATGACGGCCTCCTCTATCCCTCTAGCCTGCCACCAACCGCGCCGCCGCCTGGCCGCAGAGGCGGCCGTAGGTCGTCGCGGCGAGCAAGCCGTTGCCGGACAGATAGCCCCAAACCTCGGAACCGGATACTCCGACAGCGGCACCGCCACCGGCGAACAGGTTCGCCAGAGCCGAACCATCAGGCCGTAGCACTCGGCCATCGGCATCGACCGAGAGGCCGCCTTGGGTGTGAAATAATGTGCCGGTTACTTTGACCCCGAAGTACGGCGGCCCGGCGATTGCCGGAGCGCCGGTGAAATCACGGCCGAAACCGTCCGTACCCGCACCGCTCGCCAGAGCTCTAGATTGCTCAACGGTTGCTGTTAGGACACTGGGGTCGCAGCCAATTGCACTCGCCATCTCTTCCAGACTGGCGAAACGTCGGATAGCGCCGACATCCTCGCCGCCGCGGTAATCCGCGAACTCCATACCGAGAGCATGCAAGCGCTCGTCGTAGAGGTTCCAGGCGATGCCATCCGGCTGGGCCAGAACGTGAACCGCCTGCTCGGAATATCCGCCATGCTCGTTCGAGAACCGCTGGCCCAGCGCGTTCACTTGGATCCCGCCCTGCATCATGATCGGCCAACCGATCAAAGCCCCATGCGGCGTCGCGACCGAGCCATGGCCCTGGTAGGCGCCCATCTGACGGGCCTCGGCACCAAGGGCCTCACCCCAGAAAACCGCGTCGCCCTGGTTGCCGGGATGCCCAAAATACCAGGCATCCGCCATCTCAGGGATATATTTGGCGAGCATCTCCTTGTTTCCGCCGTAGCCGTTGCAGGCCAGGATCAGGGCATCACAGCCAATCGACTCTCGCCCGCCATCGGGTCGCGTGATCGCGACACCGGTGACCCGACCATTGGCATCGGCGGCAGGATCGGCATAGAGATCGGTCACATGGGCATCGCACATCACATCAATACCAGAGCGCTCGACCGCGCCAAGCAGGCTGCCGATAAATGCAGGGCCGGTTCTGTCTGGATGGGCGTGCATGCGGTGGCGGCGATGACCCGGGTAGAGGAAATCGTCGAGCAATACGAACTCAATCCCATGCGCGTCAGCCAGCCATTCGAGCGTCGGCCCTGAGGTCCGGCAAACCGCATCAACCTGCACCGGGTTGCCTTGCCCTTTGTTTTTCGCCTGAACGTCCTCGGCCATGATTTGCACGCTGTCCTCGACACCGATCGCCTTCTGCCAGCGCGTCTCACAAGCGGGGATGAAACCGGTGGAAAGCGCCGTCGAGCCGGACGGACTGGCATCCCGCTCAAGCACGACCACGTCGACCCCGGCCGCCTTGACCGTGAGCGCCGCGATCAGCCCGCAAGCACCGCCGCCAACGATCAAAACTGGAACCGATGCCTCGAAGCTCTCTGGCGATTTCAGAATACTCATGGCTGAACCCTTTTCAGAAAACCGACACATGTCGACACCGACGCAACCGGTCTTAATGCCTCGATAGCGGTATCATGGATGTCTTGACCGTGTGCCGCACAGCCGTCATCCAACACGACACATCCAAAATCGCGGGCATGGGCGTCGCGCACTGTCGAGGCAACCCCGCCGTTTGTGACAATTCCGGTAAAGACCAGCGTCTCTATTCCGGCTTTCCGCAGGATCCATTCAAGTCGGCTCATATAGAAGGCCGAGAACGCCACCTTTTCGACCGACAAGTCAGCCGGTTTCAAGTCGTCCACCAAGTCATGGCCCCAGCCCCCAGGCGCGAAATCGCCTCGCCCGAGGAAGGGGCGGAGCTCTTTCAAGTGCGGCGAGATGAACGGCTCACCGCCCTTGCCGGGCACCAGCGTGAAATGCGTTGAGACCACCCAACCACCGGCGTCACGCACTGCATTCGCCAAGGGCGCCAGACGCTTGGTCAAGCTGGCTATCATGGCTGAACCGGCACCGCCTCTGGCGTAGGCGCCAAGGGGATGGATGAAGTCGTTCTGCATATCGACCAGCACCAGGGCCGTCGATTGCATGTCGAGCTTGTTCAAACCGGCTGCGTGCGTACTCATTGGGCGCTTGTGCGCACATTCCCCGCCGGTTCCGTGCTGTCGAATAAGCGGGTCAGATCTTTCACATCTGCGAGGCCATCGAACCCGGTACAGGCCTGATGCACCCGGGACGCCTGATGGTTTGGCCATACCCGCTCGGCGAGTTCGTAATACTTGCCGGTTAGGTCGTCGACCGAATAGGGATCTTCGGTATCGCCGCGATTGGTCTGGGTTTCAGCCTCTAGAACTTGGCCATCCTTCAGGTGAATGCGCACGCGCGCCGGCCGGAAATCTGGCATCAGTGCGGTCAATTTTGGGTCCTCGTTGATCTCGACCTTGGCAGCGAGTGCCGTGACCCGCTCGTCTCCGATTGCATCCCAGGTAAAGCTTTGCATGCCGCTGGAGCCATTTACGATCGTGGTCGCTACGGCGAAGGGAACTGAGAATTTGGCCGCCAGCGTGTTGCGCGGGTTCTTGTCGGATAGCTGAACAGCCAGCGAATAGGTTTCGACCTCAACCCGGTCGACGGTATCCAACGTCACAGCACCCGGGTGCTCATCCATGACCATCGCCAAGGCATCCAAGGTGCCGTGATTGTAGCGACAGCAGGAATGACGCTTGAAATAATTGCGTGCAATCTCCCATCGACTGCCAAGCTCGCGCGTCATCTCTTCAGGCCGCCATTCCTCCGACAGAACCGTGCTCCAAATCGTCGTCAGGCCGTCATGCTCCCCCGTCATGCCAGAGGTCACCATCTGCCAGGCCATGATGCCCATTTGCCCGGAAAATCCAGCGTAACTGTTCCGGACCGTGCCGCCCTGCAGCATGGTCTGGCGACTGGTCCCAAGCCCCAGACAGGAGGAGACATTGATCACTTCGCGCATCTGGTCCTTGGTTGCGCCTGCGAGTTTGGCCACCGTGACGGCCGAACCGACCGTGCCCCACGTCCCGTGCGGGTGCATCGACATGCGGATCTTCGCGGAGATGCCAATACGCGAGCCGACCTCATATCCCAGCACGATCGCGAGCATCGCATCCTTGCCCGACACCCCCATCATCTCGCCCCAGGCCAGCGCCGATGGGACGACATGGATCGCCGGATGGCCCCGCGAGAACTGGTTGCCTTCGTCCATCTCCAGGAACGTGCCCGCCGTACCGTTCAGGAACGCCGCTTTGGCTGGCTCGGTGCGGAGCCCGGCTCCGATCACGGCCGAGGGCCCGGTTCCGGCCTCGGATACCATCTGCTTGGTCAACGCCATGACCTCGGGCTCACGCGAACCACCAGCAATCGCGGCGACACTGTCGGCGATAACCAGCCTGGCGCGCTCAACCGCATCGGAGGAGAGATCCTCGTATGTACAATCCGCGAGGAATTCCGAAAGTTGTTCTAGATATTCCGCCATGACCCAGGCCCTTGTCTCTTGGTTGATATCGAAGAGACAACGATAGGCCAGAGGTTCGCGCGATCAAATCCCAATTCGTGAAAGATTGTCATTCGAATTCGCGATTTCAGATCGGTTGGTGGGATTCTGCGACATTAATCAAGTGCCCCAGCAATCTGATTCTTGAGTGTACGATTCCACTTTCAACAAATTAGCACCTCCCGGACGGAGCGTAGCGACGGGCCGGGACCCAGGGCGGCAAATACCGAGTTCTGGCCGCCCTGGATCCCGGTCCTGGTTCCGCCAAACCGGGAAGCGAAATTTGAATAGAAGCCAATTTAAAGCGCTAACTCTGAAGCTCGCAATGAGCCCCAAAGGGGGCGCCGCCCTATTCGATCCGACATTGAAAGCAGTTGTTGGACGCAGAGCGCATGTGAACGTAACGCACCCGGTCATGCGCCAAGATCTCACCTGCGACACGCTCGATCTCGCCGGACGCGACGACCTGGCCGGTGCCGTAGACAATGCGGTCATCGGCGCCATAACCGCGCAGCATGACGGTCTCGCGGGATAGGAACATCTCTGGCACGCCCTTGCCCTCGGGATGACGCGGGCATTCATCCGCATGCAGGAATATCGGGCCCTGCTCGGCATAGGGTTGAGCTTCTGGGAATGGGCGATGAGCCAAGATCAAATACGGGTCACCTTCTGTAATGTCAGCCAGACAATGCCGGCACGGCAGACCGCCGGTAGAGATGTGGCGTTCCGGGGCCTGAGCATTGATATCGGGAGCGCCTGCCCTGAAGGCGGCGACGGTTTGGTCTTCCATGGCAATGAAACGTAGATCAGACATCAATCGATCTCCTTGTTGCGGGCAGTGGATGGTGACAGTTGGTAAATGAATACCGAGACCGTCATTGCCTCTCCATCCGCTTCTTGCTCGGCAATCTGAGATCAGGACAAGCACTGGTCGTCGGCCGAAACCTTATCAACCACACAAGATGAAGTGGGAGACAGGGCCTGCACCGCTAGATTCAGGGCAAAATTTTGCATGGCATTTTATCGAAAATCACCAGCAATTTACCAGGCAATACATGGGTGAAATATTTAGTGTTTTCTTTACTTTATCATTACTAGTTTCATAGTTTATTTTTATTTGTGAATACTTGTTTTTTCCATTGACTAATCGACACCAAGAATCAAATATCAATATACCAAATGCGAATACCTAGAGACCGCGACACACGCACCAACGATGGAGATGACAATGACTAAGACCTTCACACGCCTCTTGAAGAACGAATCTGGAGCCACCGCCGTCGAGTATGGCCTGATTGCAGCCCTTATCGGTGTCGCCATGATCGTTGGCCTTCAGGCTCTTGAAGGCGGATTGACCGGCCTGTTCAACAACATCGCCGGCCAGCTCTGAATTCTACCCGGAGCACTCGGGCGGAGGGATGTTCCCTCCGCCCCATCCCCTCTCCCAGCTAAATGACCATGCATACAGATAGAGTATTCAGAGGAGCGGTTCAGACCGGTCAAGATTAGGAGAAGTAAAATGCTTACCTTTGGCGCCCTTCATACCGGTATCGTTTATACCTTCGGCGCCTTACTGGTCACCGCTGCCGTCCACGATTCACGTTTCTTCCTGATCCCAAATTGGCTCTGCCTCGTCGTCGCTCTCATCTTCCCGATCTATGCGACGACGTCATCGACCCCGGTCCTGTGGCCTGTCTCCCTCGCCACGGCCGGGGTCGTTCTTATTTTTGGCCTGATCGCCTTTGCGCGCG
This sequence comes from Rhodospirillaceae bacterium, assembly GCA_018699735.1. GTDB lineage: Bacteria > Pseudomonadota > Alphaproteobacteria > Thalassobaculales > Thalassobaculaceae > JABIRP01. The sequence continues at coordinate 8,760 of JABIRP010000078.1, forward strand.
GCTGGCTTGGCGGCGGTGATGTGAAACTGCTCGCCGCCGTGTCTCTCTGGGCTGGGCTCTCTGGGCTGTCGACCTTGTTCATCGTGATGACCGTCGCCGGTGGCGCGCTCACCATGTTCGTCGTCACCCTCACCTGGGCTCGCAGCCTATTTCATTTGTCGCCGGTGGGTGCCGCAAGTCCGGCGGCAACCATCCGAATTCCCTATGGCATAGCGATCGCAGCTGGCGGCCTGGCTCTCATACCGCAACTGCTTTCCGTCTAACCATTTCAACCCAACGGAGGATGCTATGACCCGCATGCGCCCCGTGCTTTTCGCCACCGCCGCTCTTGTCGCGGCAAGCGTGACCGCCATTGGCGTCAATCGCTGGCTGGATCTACAGATCCGTAATGCCTCGGCCGCCACAGTTGCGGCGATCCCGGTCAAACCGCCGGTTCAGGTTCTGGTGATCCAAGGAAATGTCTCGGCCGGCACGATATTACGCCCCGAGCATCTCGGCTGGCGCGCCTGGCCCGACGACGGCCTGAACAGTGAGTATGCCGTTCAGGGCGCGAAAAAGGTTGAAGACTATGTCGGCGCGGTGCTGCGATCAGCCATGGTCAAGGGCGAGCCGATTACCGAAACCCGCCTGGCACGGCCCGGCGATCGCGGATTTCTCTCCGCCATGCTGACCCCGGGCAAGCGCGCCCTGTCGGTTCCGATCGACGCCACTTCCGGTATCGCAGGGCTGGTTTTCCCAGGCGACCGGGTCGATCTGGTTCTGACCCACATCATCGCCAAGCCCAAGGGCAAACTGCCCCGGCGCGCAAGCGAAACCGTTATGAAGGACGTACGCGTGCTGGCCATGGACCAAAGGGTCGACGACCAGGACGGCAAAGCGATCGTCGCCAAGACCGCCACGTTGGAGTTGACCGGCAAGCAGGTCGAAGTGGTCACAGTATCGGCGCAACTCGGCCGGCTTTCGCTCAGCTTGCGCAGCTTGGCCGATCCAACCGGTGGCGAGACCGTTACCGCACTTTCGGCCGCACGTGGCGGGCATAGCTACACCCTCGATCGTGAAGCCAGCGCCGTGCTCGGCCCCAAGCGCAGGACCCCATCTCGCCGCCGCACCACCGCCGTCACCGTGATGCGCGGCTCCGAGGAACAGAAACTGACCTTCGCCGCAGCCCCCAAGACCGCGCGCGGCCCCGTCAAAATCGTGAAGTGAGCCATACCATGACCCGTAAGCTCATTCAGTCCCTGAGATTCATTCAGTCCTTGGCCTACTCGGTTGCGATCGCGGCCCTGTTGGCTGGCATCATCGTCCAGACAGCCAACGCTGCAACACCCAGTAGCGGCATCACGGTTATTGCCGACCCCGAGAGCAAACTAACGGTCGAGCGCGGCAAGGGCCGCCTCTTGAAATTGGCCAAGGCCGTCTCGACCGTATTTCTCGCTGATCCCAAAGTCGCCGACGTACAGATCAAGTCGCCGACGATGATCTACCTGCTCGGCAAATCGGTCGGCGAAACCACGCTCTACGGTGTCGGGAAAGGCGACAAACTCGTTGCCTCGCTCAGCATTTCCGTCACCCATGACCTCGCCCGCCTACGCGCTTTAATCGCTCAAACCGTGCCGGAATCCTCGGTGAACGTTGAGACCGTCGAAGGGTCGATCATGCTCACGGGCATGGTCTCCTCCCCCGCCGTCGCCGCCGATCTGAAGCAGCTTGCGGAGCGGTTCACCGGCAAAGGTGATCTGATTAACCGGTTGGCCATCGATGCGCCGACCCAGGTCAACCTGCGGGTCCGCATGGCCGAGGTCTCGCGCACTCTGATCGAGCGTTTCGGTGTCAACTGGGAAGCCCTGTTCAACAACGGCACCGCGCTCTTCGGCTTGGCGACCGGCCGACCGATCTTTGACGCCGCCAATGCGCTCCTGACCCGAGTAGACGGAACAAACAACGTTCTTGGCGGCCTGCGCACGGGAAGCGTCGACCTGAATGTCATGATCGACTTTTTGGCTGAAGAAGGCCTGGTCAACATCCTGGCCGAACCGAACCTGACCGCGATCAGTGGCCAGAAGGCCGAATTCCTCGCTGGCGGCGAGTTCCCGATGGTCGTGCCGCAACGAGATGGCGTCTTTACCATTATCTTCAAGGAGTTCGGTGTCAGCCTTGAGTTCACACCGACGGTGCTTTCCGAAGGCCGCATCAGCCTTGAGGTTGCCCCCGAGGTCAGCCAACTTTCCTCGCGAGGTGCGGTCGAGTTAAACGGCACCGTCATCCCAGCCCTGAACAAGCGCCGTGTCGAGACTCGGGTCGAGCTCGCCAGTGGTCAAAGCTTTGCGATCGCCGGGCTGCTACAGGAAAACCTGCAACACGACACCACCAAGCTGCCCGGCCTCGGTGACTTACCGGTGCTCGGCAATCTGTTTCGCTCCGACGAATTCACCAAGGGCGAAACCGAGCTGGTGATCATCGTCACGCCCTACCTCGTCAACCCGGTGTCGAACAAAGCGCTCAGAAGCCCGCTGATGAGTTCGAGCGGCGCCAAGGTCGACGAGAACGGCAGCGACCGTCCTCGTCCAGGGTCACGCGTCGGTCAACTCATGGCCGGCGATACCGAAACCCGCCGCCTGGCCGGCAATCTGATCGGTCCAGTCGGCTTCGCGCTTGATTGAGAGAGGGGGAAGACATGACAACCAAGATCCTCCAAACCACCGCGATCCTGCTCGCGCTCACGGCCTGCGCACCCGGCGAGTACCCGCGCGTGCTGCCAAAGCCAGAGGCAACGGCCCGCAACATCGTATCCTTTGATGAACGCGACCACCTTTTCGCTTTTCGTCCCGGCACGGCCGATCCAGCGAAGAGCGCTGAAGCAGATCTCGACGCCTTCCTGAACCGCCTCGGCATCCGCCGCACGGATCTGTTCTATTTGGAAAGCGATGCCGGCAATGGTCTTGCGCAAAACCGCGCATTGGCACTTGCCGATCGGCTCGCCAAGCGGGGCGTCCGGGTGCATTGGCTGCGACCGGGGCAGATCGATCTTGCCGAAAACGGTAAAGGCCTGGACGGCACAACCCTAATGGTTCACCGGGTCGACGTGACCATACCCGACTGCCCCGTCCTGCCACGAGCCGCCGGATCCGTGGCCGGCTACCTCGATGTCATCCGGCCCGGCTGCTCAAACGAAGCCAATCTAGGCCTAATGGTCGCCGATCCACGAGATCTGGTCGTCGGGCACGACACGGCACCTGCCGAGGCCCAGGCGATGATGAAATCCCTGGAGAAATTTCGCGGCACAACGAAGTCCGGCGGCAAGGGAAAAGGCAGCGATCTAGCTGACGCCATGAAGAAGGCCTTCGC
>JABIRP010000079.1 GCA_018699735.1 Rhodospirillaceae bacterium
GATCAACTGCGCCAGATTCTCTGCAGGGTCTTCGAAGAACGAGACAAAGATCACTGGCGGCATCCAGGGTTCACCGAACCATTCTTGGGTCGTGATTAACAGTCCGAGGATAATCAGGATACCAAGCCAGAAGGACGGCATAGCAATGCCGGCGATCGAGAACCCGCGAATGATGTAATCGGTGCGCGTGTTCTGTTTGACCGCCGCGATAATCCCGAGCGGGATTGCGATAATGACAGAGGTGATCGTTGCCAGGATCGCGACTTCCAGCGACAACTCGAAACGGGTCGCGATCTCTTCGACAACCGGTTGGCTGGTCCACATGGAGTCGCCAAGATTGAAGGTTATGAAGCCGACCATATAGTCCCAGAATTGCCACCAGAGTGACTGGTCGAGACCGAGGTTGACCTGGCAAAGCTTAATCATCTCCGGATCGGCATAAGCGCCTTCACCGCCGAATTTCAGCAAACACACGTCGCCTGGCACGGCGCGAAGTAGAAGAAAAACTAATATGGCGGCGCCAATCAATGTCGGCACCAGCATCAGTATTCGCTTGATAATGTAACTGTACATGATGTCTCGAAAGCGTTGATCTTAAGTGTGTGAAGCGCAACGGGCCGCCCGCGAACGAACGTGGGCGGCCCGTCGTCGTTAGTCGGATTACATCTTGCTCTTATCAAGCCAGATGTTGTCCAAGCCTTGGTTCAGATAGTGGCTCGGTGCGATCTTCCAGCCCTTCACGTAGCTGCGGTGCGGGTTGATCTTGTACCACCACAGGGTCGGGTACTGGGTCGCCATCGTTTCCATCACACGCTTCTCGTACTTGCGAATGATGATCCGCTGTTCCTTCGGGTCTGCGGTCTTGAGCAGCTGATCATACCACTTCTCAAGTGTCGCATCTTCGCCCTGGGTATAGTTGTTACCAGCCGAAGGCAGGAACTTCGAGATGTCGGCGATCGGGTTGACGATCGACTGACAGTTGAAGTCCATGGAGACGTCGAAGTTGTACTGCTTGCGTAGCGTGGCATAGAACGGCGTGGAGGGCTGCACCCACTGCGTGGCTTTGACGCCAATCTTCTTCCACTGACCAATCAACCAGGTTCCAACCGGCTTGTAGGGCTGGTCGACGCCACGATTGTGGAACTTGAATTCCAAGTTCTCGTGACCCGCTTCCTTCAGCAGACGACGGGCTTCGGCGCGCGAGGCCTTGATGTCCTTGCTGAAGCCAGCAATCTTGGTCAACTCCGCCTCGGTCGCCGCCAGGGGATGGCCTGGGAAGACGACGCCAGCAACGGTCTTCACGATGGCAATCTTGGACAGATACTTGGAGCCGGCCCACCGGTCGATGGCGAGTGACAGAGCGCGACGTACGCGCGGATCGTCAAACGGCTTGACCTTGTGGTTCGGGGTCACGACGAGGACACAGTTCCAGTCGCTTTCCTGCACGGTGATCTTGTCGCCCAGAGCCTTGACCAGGTCGTCACGTGCTTTCGGCGGGAACCCGCGGAACTCGATCGCAGCGCGGTCGCCACGAATGGCTTGCAGACGGATCGACATCTTCGGTGCCGAGATCGCCTTGTACCCATCGAGGTACGGGCGGCCCTTGACGTAGTAGTCCTTATTGCGCTCGCCCTGCACATAGGCACCGGCCTTATGCTCGACGAACTTGAAGGCGCCGGAGCCGTTGATGTTCTTCTGGTGCCAGGTGTAGCCGTGGGTATCCAGGTCCTTCTTCGAATAGACGAAGTTGAACGGCATGGCGACCGACGGAATGAAAGAGCCAGACGGCTGCTTCAGCTTGAAGACCAGGGTTTCCGGATCGGGAGCCGTGATTTCCTTGACCGCCTTAAAATACGCCTTGCGGTTCGAGACCGCGCCCTTCGGCGGGAAAGTGATCTTGTCGAAGGTCGCCTTGATGTCGGCCGAGGTTAGCGGCGTGCCATCATGAAACTTAACGCCCTTGCGGATCTTGAAGGTGTACTTGGTTGAGCCTTCGGTCGGCGCGGGAACGCCACCGACACACAGGTCACAGACGAAATCCGTCGGCGAGGACGGATTATCGGGATTGACCCGGATCAGCACACTGTAGAACGGCCGGATCGGGTGGATCATGCCGAAAGTGGACTCGATATGGCCGTCGTATGACGGGATCTTCGAGCCGACGACGAAGTTAAGAACGCCGCCTGATTGCGGTGTCTCGGCAACGGCCACGCTGGCACTCAGTGCGATTGCCGCACCAAAGGCCATGGCTGTTCCCAGTTTTGGCGATTTGAGGGTCATCTAGAACCTCCTCCTTCCCTGCTGGTTCGGGGCTCTACGGCCCCATTCGACGATCGAAATGACTTAAGACGCACGAATGCCGACATCGACAAATCATCGCCGAGCCGGTTTGTCACGTTGGTGGGATGAATGCGGCTCACGGCCGTCTCCGCCCTCCCCAGAAGCCTCTGTTCACGTTGGAGCCTCTTATGTGCTCTTTTCCGTGCAGTCTCACGATCGATACCTTTTCATGTGCAACAGTTTCGGTCAAGTTGGTACACCATTGTAGTGCAGCGGATTTCACTAGGCGAAATTCCAACAGAGAAACACACCAACAAACAGAGCAGTTTAGGAGCGATACTTGTGAGCGATACGGTAAAAGCCCTGTTTTTCGACGTCTTTGGAACCGTGGTTGATTGGCGCAATAGCGTCTCGGCGGAGATTGAGGCGCTTGGCGCTGCCCGTGGCTTCGAAGTCGATGGGGAAGCCTTTGCCCAAGCTTGGCGCGCTCGCTATCAGCCTTCGATGGCGGTCATTCGCTCCGGCGAGCGTCCGTATACCCGGCTTGATGTATTGCATCGCGAGAACTTGGTCGACGTTTTGGCCGAGTTTGAGATCGATAGCTTGGACGAAGCCGCGATTGACGCCTTGAACCTGGCCTGGCACCGCCTCAACCCATGGCCGGACTGCCCACCGGGCCTGAAGCGGCTTAAGACCAAATACATTCTCGCCACCATGTCGAATGGCAATGTGTCCTTGATGGTGAATTTGGCAAAGTCGGCTGACTTGCCTTGGGATGCCATTTTGGGATCCGAGATTTCTCGATCCTACAAGCCGGACCCCAAGACCTATCTCGCCGGGGTGGAGATCTTGGACCTGGCACCAGAGCAGTGCATGATGGTGGCGGCTCACAATTACGATCTTTTAGCCGCCCAGGAATTGGGGCTGAAGACGGCCTTTGTCGCTCGTCCGACCGAATATGGACCCGGCCAGATCAAGGATTTGAAGGCTGAGTTCGAATTCGACGTCGTTACCGACAGCATGATCGGCCTCGCCGATAAGCTTGGTTGCAAATAGGGAGAAAACCATGCCGTTGAAGGCTTATGCGGAGTTTTGCGTTGCCGCGCGTGAGATCGACTTGCCCGGAGAGGCCATGCATCACGCAAAACGTTGCCTGATTGATTGGATGGCGGCGACGTTGCCCGGCGGTATCCTGCCGCCGGCGGTTCCGATGATCGACGCGTTAGCCTCAGATATCGGTCATGGGTCAGCGCGCCTCTTGCCCTCAGGCTTGTCGGCGACGGCTCGGACGGCGGCGCTGATCAATGGTTCGGCGGCGCATACTGTCGAGTTTGACGATATTTACCGGGACGGCCTCTACCATCCGGGCGCACCGGTGATAGCGGCAGCATTGGCGGCCGCAGAGGCAGAGGGTGTCTCGGGCGATATGCTATTGCGCGGTATCATCTCCGGATACGAGGTCTCTAACCGGATCGCGGTTGCCGTCAACCCGGCGCATTACAAGTATTGGCACACGACTGCCACCGTCGGCTTCTTCGGGGCTGCCGCTGCGACGGCGACCATCCTTGGCCTTGATGAGACCCAATCGATGCACGCGATGGCGACGACTGGAACCATGGCGGCTGGTCTGCAGCAGGTCTTTCGATCTGATGCGATGACGAAACCGCTGCATTCCGGACGCGCGGCCGAAGGCGGGTTGCTCTCTGCCGAAATGGCCCGTGTCGGGATCACCGGCGCGCTCGATATCCTCGATGGCGAGGTTGGCTTTGGCAATGCGATGAGCCGGGACGTTGACTGGAGCCAAGCCGTCAAAGGGCTCGGCGACGATTATACGATCACCCGGATGACCCAGAAGAACCATGCCGCTTGCGGACATGTACATGCCGCGGTTGATGGGGTCATTGAACTCACACGCGCGCATTCTCTGAAGCCGGAGGACGTTGGCGCCATACGCGTAGGGTCTTACGCTAGCTCGAAAGAAATCTGTGGCAATCCCGACCCGAAAACCGCTTTCGAGGCCAAGTTCAGCTTGCCGTATTGCGTTGCAACCGCCCTGGTGCGCGGCAGTGTTAGGTCTGCGGCCTTCTTTCCAGAGACCCTGGCCGACCCCATCATTCGCACGGTTGCTGCCAAAGTTGAGCACACGATCGACCCCGGCTGTCAGGCCGCTTTCCCCAAGGCACGATCGGCTCAGGTCGAGATCGAAACGACAGACGGACGCAAGCTTCACCACCATGCGCCAACCCGTAAGGGTGATCCGGACGCACCCTTGACGGACGATGAGTTGGCGGAAAAGTACCGCGAGCTGGCTGAGCCGGTAATCGGTGGCGAGCAATCCGAGCGCCTGTTGGCGGCGCTGACGACGGTTGGTGATCTCGCCAGTATCCGCAAGCTGCCGTTGCCGAGCCTCGGTCAAGTGAGCCGCGCCGCCGCAGAATGAGGCCACTCTGGTATTAACGTCATTCCCGCGCCGGCGGGCATGACGTTCGAGGTGGGGTCGTCTGAGGGCCTGTTTACGGCTCGCGGCTAAGGCCGGCCGCTTCGACAGCGGCCAGATAGTCGGCCCAGATACGGTCCTGGTTCAAGCCGAGCCCGTAGAGATATTCCCAGGTGTAGATGCCGGTATCGTGCAAATCGTCAAAATCAATTCGGACCGCATAATTGCCGACCTGCTCTATCTTCATGATGTTCACATGCCGGCGCGAGGTGACCAGTTTCTTTTGACCAGGTGAGTGCCCTTGAACCTCAGCTGACGGGCTTTCGACCCGGAGCAATTCGGCCGGTAGGCGAAACGTCTGGCCGTCATCGAAACTGACCACAAGAGTCTTTTCCTCGGAAATCAGTTTGATTTCGGTCGGCCAGTGCGCAGTCGAATTCGCGTCACTCATTTCGTGTCATCCAATTGCCGGGCTTCATCGACGAGCATGATCGGAACACCGTTGCGAATAGGGAAAGCCAACCCGGCTTGGTCGCTCACCAACTCGCTCGCCTCTCGGTCATACCGCAGCGGCGCCTTGGTGAGCGGGCACACCAATATTTCCAGGAGTTTCGGGTCGACCTCTCGGCCACTGCCATCTTGCGGTTCTTCATGAACTTGTTGATCAGTGTCTTGCATCTCCGCCCTCGCCTGCCGCATGGACCGCCATTTCCAGTAAAGTTATAACGGTTTCGCAACGGTTTTCGATTGTCTTCGCCTCAAGCAGCGCCTGCTTTTCTGCTGCCGTGAACGGGCAAACCATAGACAATGTCGTGGTCAACTGACAGGCGCTGGTTTGCTCAAGGGCCTCCCAATCGACCTCGACGCCCTTTTGGGTGAAATAGGTGCGCAGAACAGAAAACAACCGGTCGCGGTCAAACTCGAAGTCCTCGTCGGCCGCGAAATCGCCCTGATAGGCGTTCCAATCGACGACGGCGCGGCGATAGCCTCGTGTGGTCGGAACTTCAGATTCGATATCGAAACGACAAAGGCCAGACAGCGTAATCAGGTAGCGCCCGTCCGGCGTTTCCGAAAAGGAGGTGAGCCGGCCGGCACAGCCTGTGCGGTTCAAATTAGGGGCCGATGTCGTGTTTTCATGTTCGGTCGGCTGGATCATGCCGATCATGCGCGCGTCACCGAGCGCGTCGTCGATCATGGAAACATAGCGCGGCTCAAAAATATTGAGTGGTAGCCGTCCACCAGGTAGCAACAGAACGCCCATTAAGGGAAACACCGGAATGGATGCCGGTAACGCCTCGAACGTCGGACTGAATACACTCCCGGTCATCTGAACTCTCTCGATCCTTAACGGGCTAGCTGAACAGAACCGAGGAGAGCCGACGCCGAGCGTCCATTGTCAGCTCATCGGTCGGGCCGAACGCCTCGAACAATTTCAGAAGTTGCTTGCGGGCCGCTTCCTCGTTCCAGGCGCGGTTGACGCGGATGCTTTCCAGCAGTTCATCCACCGCCCCCTCGCGATCACCATTGCCGTAAAGAGCCATGGCGAGATCGAGGCGGGCTTGCATGTTCTTCGGGTCGGCTTCGATGGCCTGGCGAAGGTCGCTTACGTCACCGGCTTCGGCACTTTGGTCGGCGAGTTCCAGAGCCGACACAACAGCCTGGATTTCCTTGGAATTGAGCAACTCATCGGTATACCCGTCGAGCATGGCGCGAACCTCGTCGACTTGATCGATCCCGATCAGACAGCGGAGCAGCCCGGCATTTGCTCGGGCATCCACCGGTTCGCGTTCCAGGATCTGATTGAACAATCCTCCGGCTCCCTGAAAATCACCCTCGGCGAGCTGCGCTTCCGCAGCGTCCAGGGCCTCAGCGATGGGGGAATCCCCCGCCGCACCACCGGTCAGGCGCTTGACGAACTCGCGGATCTGGCTCTCCGACTGGGCGCCTTGGAACCCGTCGACCGGCTGGCCGTCGCGAAAGGCGTAGATTGTCGGGATCGAGCGGATCTGCAGCTGCGCTGCGATATCCTGGTTCTCGTCGATATTGACCTTGACCAGGCGCACCGCACCGCCGGCATCGCGCACGACTTTTTCGAGCGCCGGGGTCAGCTGTTTGCACGGGCCGCACCAGGGTGCCCAGAAATCGACAATAATTGGAACCTGACGCGATGCCTCGATCACGTCGACCATGAAGGTTGAGGTGTCGGCATCCTTGATCAGGTCCCCAGCGGTGTTGCCAGTTGCATTGCCAGTTGCATTGCCAGTCGCATTTGTAGCAGCGTTGCCAGCTGCTGGCGCCTCTGGGGTTAACGCAGGAGGTACCTGGCCATTCGTGATCGGGTCCATCGGTCGACTACCTTTCGAGTTCGTATCTTCTAAATGGGCTTGCCAATAGGCTAACCAGAAAGTTGGCCAATAAGTTGGCCATTAGATTGTACAGAAGTATGGCAACTGCAAGAGCTCACGTACCGCTGGCACCGGAAAGATCCATGATTTCTGGTTCGTGCCCGCAATCACGAATGAAGGTTAGCAGATCGGTGGGGGATACCGCGATGGTGATCTCATTGCTGAGCGGATGATAGTTCAGGGGATCGAGTTCCAACATGTCGCGATCCAGGATCACTTTGACGGTTTGCTCGTGGTCATTGATCAGGGCGAAAGGGGTAACTGCCCCCGGGATGACGCCGAGCACCCGCGCCAACCGATCGGCACTGCCGAAGGATAGGCGCGCGCCACCGAGAAGCTGGCCAAGGGCTTTCATATCGATGCGGCGGTCCTCCAGCGTTACGATCAGCCACATTTCACTTTTTTTGTCGCGCAGGAAAAGGTTCTTGCAATGTCCACCTGGCAGGTCGCCGCGAAGGGCCTTGGAGTCTTCGACCGTGAACAGCGGCGGATGATCATGTCGGGCAAAATCGATCCCGAGATGGTTCAGTCTCTGGAAGAGGTCGTCGGGCTGAGAAGCCCCCTCGATCGCCGCGGTTTCGCTGGTCATGCTTGCCGTCCCTCCCCCAAGTCCTACGTTCGAATCCTGCGCTCGAGTCTTGTACTCGAGTCCTACGCTGTGGCCCCGCACCATGGGGCTTTTGCGAGTTTTTAGCGCGTCATGGCGACGATTTCGAGCTCCGTGAAGGAGGACAAGTCAAAAGACCCATTCAAGGTCAGCTTAGCGCCCCCGAAAATCTACGGAGAGCGTCCAGGCGGGCCTTGCATTACCGGCGCGAGCGGCTATTATCGCCGCGCTTCCGATGGCCAAAGCGGCCATTACCCCAGGATGCGGGCGTAGCTCAGGGGTAGAGCGCAACCTTGCCAAGGTTGAAGTCGTGAGTTCGAATCTCATCGCCCGCTCCAATCTCTCCACATGACGAAAATCGCGGAACTCTGCGGGTTTTGGCGCTGTTTGAGGCTGTTTGAGGCTGTTTGAGGCTGTTTGAGGCCTGCGACACGTGTGATTTTGGGTAGATTCAGGTATCCCGAAATAGGTCTCGGTTACCTCTCGGTTACATGTAGAACCGAAATAGGAATACTCAGGCGTGATTTGGGCGGATTATCAACGCCAATCTGAGACAACTACGAGGCCCTGACAGCTAAATTTCGGAGGCCAAAATCGTCAAACCTTGAAATCGCCGGGAGTGCCTTGGTCCGTTAAAGTGCCGAAAGCGGGTATTAATGTAGGCGAACCGAATGTCGCTGATGTGCCAAGAGTGGAAGTTCGCGATTGGGCACCCCAACCTAATACCTAACACCTTGGCTAAGCTGCTTCCGAGGGCAGTTCATGTGTACGTATCGCTTTTTCATAGGCGGGGCGGGCGCGCACATTGTCAGCGATTTTTGCCA
>JABIRP010000080.1 GCA_018699735.1 Rhodospirillaceae bacterium
CCGTGCGGTGATCGCTTCGATGCGGGAAGCCAAATCCGGTTCGATCATCAATATAACCTCTCTTGCGGCGATCTATGGGCTCTCGCACGGCGCGCATTACGCCGCCAGCAAGGCTGCGGTGATCGGGCTCACGCGGTCGTTGGCGCGCGAGTTGGGCCGCGACTGGATCCGGGTCAACGCCATCGCACCCTCGGCGGTCATGACCGAAGGCACCGAGGAGTTCTTCGGTGATAAACTTGAGAAGGCCAAACAGGTCATCGCCGGCGGCCAAGCCTTGCAGCGCAACCTGGAGCCGGAGGATTTGTCCGGCACCGTGCTTTATCTGGCGAGCGATGCCTCCAAGTTCGTTACCGGTCAGACCATCATGGTCGATGGCGGGACAGTGTTCCTGTAAACAACGGGTTTCTTTAACTAACGTTGTTTCTGTAAAGGTCTCTTCGAGAGGACAGCACATGCGGCGCGAAACTCACGGCGAACTCAGCGAGCGGATTTTTGCCCTGATCGACGGCAAGACGACGGACTTGGCCCCGGAGGTCTATCTCAACCCGGTCGAGGGCTATACGTCGCCAGAGAAGCTGGAGCAGGAAATGCGGACCTTGTTCCGCCAATATCCGCTGCTGATGGGCATGTCCTGCCGCATCCCCGAGCCGGGCGACTATTTCACGGATGACAATACCGGCGTGCCGATGGTTGTCATCCGCGGCGACGACGGGAAAGTGAACGCCTTCGTCAATGTCTGCACGCATCGCGGCGCTCGGGTGTTGGAGGGCGAGGGTAAGGCCGGACGGCTTATCAGTTGTCCGTATCACGCCTGGGCTTTCGATCGCGCCGGTTGTTTGGTGAAAGTGCCGGATGCCGAGAGCTTTGCCGGCGTGGATCTGGAGACTTGCGGTTTGACGGTCTTGCCTTGTGAGGAGCGCGATGGATTGATCTGGGTGTTGCCGACGCCGGGCGGGGTGATCGAGCTCGACAAAGATCTGAACGGGCTGGCGGACGAGCTCTCATCTTACGGGTACGACACCTACCACCACTACGAGACCCGAACGATCCGGCAGAAGATCAATTGGAAGGGCATCATGGATACCTTCCTGGAGCCGTATCATTTCGCAGCACTGCATCGCGACACCGTGGCGCCGATCTTCTTTGCCAACATGTGTCTCTTTGACGGGTTTGGCCCGCATCTGCGCGAGGTCTTTCCGCGCAAAACCATCGAGAAGATGCGCGATCAGCCGAAATCCGAGTGGGATGCAGTTACCTACAGCGCCATCGTCTATGTCCTGTTCCCCAACACCGCATTCGTCATGCAGGCCGACCACGTCGAGATCTGGCGTATCTTCCCGGTCCCCGGCAAGCCGGACGAGAGCGTGACGCATTTGGAGTTCTATATTCCGGAACCGGTCACCTCCGAGAGCGCGCGCCGGCATTGGGATAACAACATGGATCTGGTGATCCGAACGGTTCAGGAAGAGGATTTTCCGACCGGTGAGGGCATCCAGTCCGGTTACCACTCCGGCGCCCGGAGCCATGTGATTTATGGCCGCAATGAACCGGCTTTGATGCACTTTGAGCGATCAGTCAGTGAAGCCCTGGATACCGCCGGGTAACAGCGCTACAACCCTCTCGAAACAAACCTACCAATTGGAGCAGGATCCCATGGTCACTCACGACTATTCCGGCCGCGTCGCGGTTATTACCGGCGCCGCCAAAGGCATCGGCCTCGCCATCGCCCAAAGACTGTCGGCATCGGGTGCCGCCGTTGCAATCTGGGATATGGATGCGACCCGCATGGAGCAGGCCAAGGCAGAGATCGGTGGGGACAAGGTCCTTTGTGTTCAGGTCGATGTGACCGACGACGCCTCCGTCGATAAGGCGGCGGCCGAGACCGAGCGGGAATTTGGCCGGATCGACATCCTGGTCAACAGCGCCGGTATTGCTGGGCCGAACTTTAAGACCTGGGAGTATCCGGTCGACGAGTGGCGCAAAGTCATCGACATCGATTTGAACGGCACTTTCATGACCTGCCGTTCGGTGGTGCCCTACATGCTGCGCAACAAGTACGGGCGCATCGTCAACATTGCCTCGATTGCCGGCAAGGAGGGCAACCCGAATGCAGCCCCCTACAGTGCCGCGAAAGCCGGCGTGATCGGCCTCACCAAGTCGCTTGGCAAGGAGTTGGCGCTGGATGGCATCACGGTCAACTGCATCACACCGGCGGCTGTGAAGACGGAAATCTTCGACCAGATCAGCCAGCAGCATATCGATTTCATGCTCTCGAAGATTCCGATGAACCGGTTTGGGTTGGTTGAAGAAATGGCGAGCCTGGTGGCTTGGTTGACCTCGGAGGAATGCTCATTCTCGACCGGTGCCGTGTTTGATATTTCTGGTGGCCGGGCTACCTACTGAGCTAGGCCGAGATCGGAAACCAGCATTTTCTGGTGTCAGGCGCATGTTAGACTTGAGCATCTTGTTATGAGTGGATCCTAATGGCTCAGGAAAACGCGGTCTTATTTGCAAATGACGCCTTCTATCTTGCCTTCGCGGGGCGAGACTTGGCGATGATGGATGCGCTCTGGGCGCATCATGCCCCGGTTGCCTGCGTGCATCCGGGCTGGTCGGCTCTGCATGGCCGCGAAGACGTGATGTCGAGTTGGAATGACATTCTCGGCAACGACGCTTCTCCCGATGTACAGTGTCGCGACGCTCGCGTGCACATGCTTGGAGAGGTCGCTTACGTGACCTGTTTTGAGGTTATCGGCGACAACGCTTTGATGGCAACAAACATGTTCGTCGTTGAAGACGGTGAGTGGCGAATGATCCATCACCATGCCTCTCCCACTTTGAATGAAGCGCCCGGGGTTAGCGCGCCCGACGAACCGCCCGTTCTGCAATAGTGCTACGGTGAACTTCAGGAAAATCGATTGTTTGTCGCGATTTTGCGACGACGCGCTTGAATGATCGCACGCGGTGGAGCCTGCAGCGGGGGGCGGAATGCCGGTTCGGACATACGTGATAGGGAAGACGAAGCGGGTGCTCATTGAGCCGCCGGTGATTGCGTGTGTCCAAACCGTTGAACGGATCATCTCTCGTATCGGGCTTGTCACGGCAATCATTATGTTGCCTCTGATGATCGCAACGCGGACTTACGAGATCGTCATGCGTAAGGTCTTCAACGCGCCCTCGTCGGTCTTGCAGTATGTCGAATGGGAGGCCTTTTCGCTGCTCATTCTGCTGACCCTGGGCTTTGCGTATGTGAAGAACAGCCATGTTCGAGTCGACGTAATGCGCGATCGGTTCGGGCCGAGGGTGCGGGCTTGGATTGAGATTTATGGTTTTGCTTTCTTGGCCCTACCGTTGGCCGGGATCGTCATCGTTCACGGCGGTGAA
>JABIRP010000081.1 GCA_018699735.1 Rhodospirillaceae bacterium
AAGCTGCCGTCAAACAATTGCACCGCGATGTCGACCACCTGGAAGCCGAGTGGCCCCTGCTTCATGAACTCCTTCACGCCATCCTCGACCGCAGGGATATAGTTACGTGGGATCGATCCACCGACGATCGAGTTCTGGAACTCAAATCCCTTGCCGCGTGAGAGCGGTTGAATTTTCACCTGCACATCCCCGAATTGGCCGTGTCCACCACTCTGCTTTTTGTGACGAGCGTGCTGTTCGACGGCGCGCTTGATGGTTTCCTTGTAGGGCACCGACGGAGGTTTACTGTCGACCTCCAAATTGAAGCGGTTTTCCAACCGCTCACTCAGGACCTTAAGATGCGTATCCCCTTGTCCGGAAACGATGAGCTCGTGCATGTCGGCGTTATGCTCGATCCGAAACGAGGGATCTTCCTCAACCAACTTCTGCAGCGAGCCGGAGAGCTTGACCTCATCATTTCGGTTCTTGGCGTTGACCGCGATCGCGAATACCGGTGATAGAGGTTCCGGCCAGTCCGCCATTCCGTCTGGCGCCTTACCGGATGGGGTCAATACATCACCTGCGTGCGGATCGTCCAACCGGCCAAAAGCGACAACATCTCCGGCTTTTGCACCTGGCCGCTTTTCCATCTTGGCACCGAGCAAGGCGTTGACACCACTCAAGCGTTGTTCGTTCAGGGTCTCACCGTCCTTGATGCTGCCACGCCAAACCCGAACAAAAGACATCTTGCCGGTGTGCTGCGCATGCATCGTCCGAAAGACCTGGGCCATCGCCTCTCCATCGGCGGAAATTCCATTGCGTTCGGCAGTGGCCTCGTGACCTGGCGTATCGTGGCGGAGGGTTTTCAGGAGGCGCTGTACCCCGTGGTTGAGCTCGCCGGAACCCAGCAGAACAGGAACCAATTGATCTTCACGTAATGTCGAAGCCAAGTCGTCATAGACCTCGGACTTGTCCGGCTCAATTTCCTCCAACAGCTTTTCCATGAGGCCGTCGTCGAAGTCTGCCAGCGTCTCCAGCATCTCGTTTCGAGCTTCTTGCCAACGCTCGGTCATGTCCGAAGGAAGTTCGATGAGCGAGGACGGCGCCCCTTCCTCGTATTTATAGGCCCGGTTACTGATCAAATCGATGTAGCCGGTTATCGTCTCATCCTCGCGAATTGGAACCTGACGCAAGGCTAACGGGCGATCCGAGACATCCTGCAGCGCCGCCATCAGGTCGCGCACGGTCTCGTTCGAGTCGTCCATTTTGTTTATGAAAATCAGATGCGGAATGCCGTGGGCATCGAGAAACTTGAGGGTTGGCGCCAGTGCCGATGCTTTGGCCGCCTCAGGTTCACAAACCACAACCGCGATGTCGGCGACCATTGCAGCGTTACGCATGTCTTGGCCAAACTCGACGTTGCCGGGGGTATCAATAAATACCCAATCGTCGTCCAAAAATGTGCCATGCCCGACTGAAAGTTCCGTACTTGCCTGACGTTTGCGCGCCTCGGCGGACGCATCGCCAACGGTATTGCCGTCTTTTATCAACCCTCTGCGCTCGATCGACCCGGTCGCGTGTAACAAGGCTTCGAAAAGCGAAGTCTTGCCGCTTAGATAGGGGCCGACGAGAACCGCGCAGCGTGTAGCGCCTCCATTGCTGGCAGCCATGACATTGTCTCCCTGTGTCTGCTTTCGTTTTGTTACCTCCTGACTCCGCAGCCTGTAGACCGTGTCCAACCTGATAAGATGTCTTTGACCGGTTTTATGATTTCGACATCACTTTTCTCTTTTCAAACTTGTTATCAAACTGGCCCGGTCTACGAAGGCCGCGCAGCAAGACGTGGCCTCGACATTGATTGTCGACAGGACTCGAAAGCCGACGCAAGAGAGAAATGCAAAAACCTGTCGGCAAATCCGCGCAGGCGGACGAGCAGGCGGACGAATTGCGATCGCTCGGGGCGAATAGAAGCGCGCTCAAACCCTAATTCTAATCAACGATTTGAGGTCTGCTTGACCAGTCACCGCGCCGGGCGCAGGGTTGACACATATTTCTCAACCGCTATCAGATCCCATGGACATTTCGACCAGCAATACAGCCGATGACAACGCGGCCACGCCGACATTCATGCAGGACATGCGGATTATCGGCCTGATCGGATTCGCACACTTTTTTAGCCACTTTTATATTCTTCTGCTGCCACCGTTGTTCCCGATCCTGAAACAGGTCTTTGGTGTTTCCTATACCGAGCTTGGCCTGTTGATGACCGCCTTCAGCGCGGCAACCGGCGTTTCACAAATTCCAATCGGATTTTTGGTCGACAAGCTTGGTGGGCGAGCCCTCCTGATCGGCGGCCTGGCCGTGGAAGGGTTGGCTTTCGCTGCCATGGGTTTCTTTCCCAGTTACTGGACCGTCCTGATGTTGATGATGGTCGCGGGTGTGGCCAACGGGGTCTATCACCCGGCTGACTACGCAATCCTCTCCGCCTCGGTCTCAGAAAGCCGTATGGGCCGAGCCTTCTCTCTCCATACATTTACAGGCTTTCTCGGCTTCGCGGTCGTGCCAACCACGATCCTGTTTCTCAGCGCCACATTCGGCTGGCAAATGGGGCTTGTGATCTGCGGCGCGGCGGGGGTCGCGACAGCGGCCTTGTTGATGGTCTTCGCACGTCAATTGCGCGACGAGAAGTCGATCTCCAAGAGCGCCAAAGAAGAGGACCCGGAGCAAGCCACGACCAGCGACGGCATGAACCTTCTTCTGTCGAGGCCGATCCTAATGTGCCTCGCCTTCTTCACTCTGATCTCACTGGCGTCGGTCGGGATCAACAGCTTCCTGATTTCGGCTTTGAATATTCTGCATGGAGTGACCATTTCCGACGCCACCTTGGCCTTGACCGGCTACATGGTGGGCACAACGATCGGCATCCTGCTCGGCGGTTTTGTCGCCGACCGTACGCGGCACCACAATGTTGTGGCGGCGATCTGTTTCGTCATCACCGGCATAATGATTACGATTGTCGGCGCGGTGCATTTGCCGACACTCGCCATCATCACGCTGATGAGTGTCCAGGGCGTCATGCACGGGCTCATCATGCCGTCTCGGGACATGATTGTACGCTCCGTCACACCGATTGGCTCGACCGGTAAAGTATTCGGATTTGTCTCAACCGGCTTCAGTGTCGGTGGTATGATCGCGCCGCTGATCTTTGGATCGATCCTCGATCATTCGACACCCGACATGATGTTTTATGCGATGGCCGCGATCATGGCCGTCTCGGTGGTATCGGTCTTTACTTCAGGACGTCGATAGACGCATTGGACACCTTCGATAGTTGCGCCTCGCGCAGGAAGACATAAGTGCCGGCTACGACCACAATCAAAGCCCCAAAGATGGTCCAGGCATCGGGGAAGTCGCCGAAAAGCAGCCAGCCAAAACCAGTTGCCCAGATGATCATCACATATTGAAACGGCGCCAAGAGCGACGCGCTGGCGGCCCGGTAAGCATAGATCACCAGCATATGCGAGACACCTCCGACAATCCCAATCAGGATCATCCAGGGCCATTGCCCAGGCGTTGGCCATTGCCAATGAAAAACCACGGCGATCGATGATCCGATAACCCCCACCAGAGCGGTGTAGAACAACATCGCCACAGGATCTTCATCGGCCGCCAACCGCCGGGTCATGATGGCGTATACGGCAAACATGAAGGCAACGCCGAGGATCAGCAGGTACGCCCAGTGAACTTCCGCGAAGCCCGGGCGAATGATGATCAGGATCCCGACAAATCCGACGAGCACCGCACTCCAGCGGCGTATCCCTACCCGCTCACCCAACAGCGGGATCGAAAGCGCTACGACAAATAATGGGGAGGCAAACCCAATCGCATTCGCATCGGCGAGCGGGATCATCGAGATCGCGGTGAAAAACAGGAATGTGCACGCCAAGAGCAGGCTGCCTCGAACCGCGAGTGCCGCCGGCCGCTTGGCTTTGATCAACCGCTTTGCCCTTTTGCCCGGAAACAGGGCCAGCATGATCACGAAATGGAAGAAGTAGCGGCCCCAAACGATCATCATGACCGGCAGGGTCGCCGAGAGTTCCTTGGCGGTCGCGTCCATACTGGTGAACATGGCGCCGGCAATCAGATAGAGGCCAATACCGACCAATGGCCGAGCGTCGCCACTGTCGCCCGGCGGTTGATCCGGTGAACTCATACTGTGGTCAGACCTTTTGAATTATCCAAGCATCACGGAACCACGCGCATTGGTGCGCAGAATTGCCGCTTTTTCTTGAGATCTTTGCAGAAGTTGGCCGCAGACTTCTTGGTTTTGAAGGAAACCGCCAGAAGTCGCACATAGGTGCCTTTTCCGTCCCCAGCATCAAACTCCGAGGTTTGGAACGACAACTCCTTCAAGGCCGGGAACCGACGGGCCATAGTTTGCCAGCCACGCCGCGCGCCCTTGGTCGTTCGATAGGACGCCAAGTGCACGCCATATTTGCCACCGGTGTTCATTTTCTTTGGCGGCTTGGCTTGCGAGTCGGTTTTCATTTCGGGTTTCGCCGGCATCGCCGGAGGTGCCGTGCCAAGAGCCTCCAGCTTGCTGATCACCCGCTCCAGTCGGGCAAGCAGCATGATCATGCGATCATCACCCGAGCTTGCCATTCCTGAGGGGGCCATTGTGGGTTTCGCAGCGCCATGGCCACTCGGCGCCGGTTTCATCGGTGTTTTGGCCGATGAATGGTCGGTATCTGCCATGGTCTTAGCCCCAGCATCGCTCATCGCCTTGTCTTTTTCGGCGGTGGCCGGCATGTCCTTGGTGCGATCGCTGGCAAGCGACACCGAAACCAATTCCTTGCGCGACTCGCCCTTCTCAAACTTGCGAGCCCGCAGCACATAGTTCTGCACCACCGGCGCATAGTAGATTGAGGCTACGTAATCCCGCCGTTGGCAATCGATGCGGAACGTGGTGAAGGTACCGGCAGGAACCGTGATGTCTTCCTGGCCTGAGACCACGCAGCGGTTCTCATCCTGCCAGCCTGTGGGCACATTTTCACTGTTGCCGCGCACCCCGAAAGCGACCTGCTTGCCTTCTTGCAGCGGAAACAGCTGGCTTGGATCTCCAATGACGATCTGCCGGCCGCGCCCCAATTCCGGGTCGGATGACCAGGACAGCGCCGGCGTCACCAGATCCGGGCCGGAGGTCCAGATCAAACCCGCGTCGTTGGTCCAAACCACCCGGTCGGGGGAGACCGAAACTACTTGTTCTTGAACGAGGTTGCCTTGGTCGTTGTAAACGAACGTATCGCCTGGCGCGTAGATTGGTTTTGGTGCCGGCGGTAATTCCACCTTGGCCGGTTTAGCCGCAGTGGCACCGCCGCTATCCATCATCAGGAACTCGGCAAGATTGAAGTCGGAGCAACCGCTCAAAAAAAGTACCGCCATCGCGGCTATAGCTGTCCGAGAAAGCGCCATGGCGATCCTGCCTGTTCGTAGTCCCCCTGGGTCGGCAGCAAACAGTGCCGATTAACCACCGATTTTCCAATATATTGAGGGTGTTGTCAAACCAACCGCTATATCCTGGGGCAAAATCCAATGTGCTCAGAACCTAGCAGCGACGTTGACACGGCTTTACCCGCCGGACCACACTCAATTGCCCGTTCTGGGCTGGTTCTTTCAGGAGAAATTAGATGTCGACGGCGATCCCTCTGCGAATCGATACGGTTAAAGCGCAGGTCTCGGAGGAGGAATGGCGTACTCGCGTCGATCTCGCCGCCTGTTACAGGCTCGTCGCGCGGTACGGTTGGATCGATTCGATCTACACGCATATCTCCGCACGGGTACCTGGCACCACGGACCAATTCCTGCTCAATCCCTACGGCCTGATGTTCGAGGAGGTGACCGCATCGTCGCTGGTCAAAATCGATGTCGATGGCAATCCGATCATGGACACCCCCTATGAAACCAACAATGCCGGGTTCACGATCCACAGCGCGGTCCATATGGCGCGCCACGACGTCGATTGCGTCATTCATACCCACACGCGCGCCGGCATGGGTGTCTCAGCGCAAAAATGCGGGTTGCTACCCCTCACCCAAACCGCCCTCCGGTTCTACGGCCGGCTGTCCTACCACGACTACGAGGGCATCGCTCTTGACCTTGACGAACGCGAGCGGCTCACAGCGGATCTCGGCACCAACATGGCCATGATCCTCAGAAACCATGGACTGCTAACCTGCGGGCGAACGATCCCCGAGGCCTTTGCTACGATCTACGATCTGGAACATTCCTGTCAGGCACAGCTTGCAGCGCAGGTTGGTGGCGAACTGGTTCTTCCCTCAAAAGCGGTCTGCGAGAGAACTGCCGCTCAGTTCCATCAACCGGATGCAGATGTCGCGGGACAACGCGCCTGGGCCGCTATGTTGCGGTTACTGGACCGCGATAACCCTGGCTATGACGCTTAATCGGGGATCCCACCATGTCATTGATCAAGGCTGATACTGTTCTGCACGGTGGCCGGGTATGGCTCGGCATAGACGACGGCTTCGCCGAAGCAATTGCGCTTTGGAACGGCAAAGTCCTGGCGACCGGTCCGGAAAAGGAAATCGCGGAACTGATCGGTTCTGGAACCAAGAAGATCGACTTGCGCGGGCGTACCGCCCTGCCCGGCCTGAACGACGCGCATCAGCACATGCTCTCGGTCGGGCTCGGGCTGACGGAGGTGAACCTCAAGGATGCCGCGATCAAATCCATCGATGACATACTGTCCCGCATCAAGGCCCAGGCGGATAAGGCCAAGCCGGGAGAATGGATTTTTGGGCGCGGCTACGACCATTTCCAGCTCGACGTAAAACGCCACCCGCTGCGCGAAGAGTTGGATCTGGTCGCCCCCTACAATCCGGTCTACGTCAAACGCACCTGTGGCCATATGGGGGTCGCGAATTCGGCCGCCCTTGACCTTGCCGGGGTCGACGAGAACACACCGCAACCTGCCGGCGGCCATATCGAGAGCCAAAACGGCCGGTTGACCGGTCTTATGCAGGAAACCGCCCAGAGCCTGATCCAAGACAGCCTGCCCGACTACACGCCGGACGAATTGCGCGCCGGCGTGCGTGAGGGCCAACGCCACAATCTCGGCCAAGGGTTCACCAGCGTTACGGATCCAGGCGTTGGCTTACGCCAAGGGTACGACGAATGGGTCGCCTATCAGGACACCCGACGCGATGGCGAGCTGGACATTCGCATGCACCTTATGCCGCTTGCCGAGGCGCGCGGTTGGAGTGAGCGGGCGATCGAGATGGGGCTCATGACTGGCGATGGTGATGAGTGGATCCGGGTCGGACCGATGAAGCTGTTCGCCGACGGCAGCGCCGGCGGCCGCACCGCTGCCGTCACCAGCCCCTACGAAGGCGGTGACGCAGACGACCTTGGCATTTTGATTTGCTCTGACGACGAAATTTTCGAGCGCTGTGAGGAGTACCATCGGCGCGGCTATCAGGTCGCCACCCACGCGATCGGCGACCGCGCTATAGATCAGGTCCTCGAGGCCTACGAGCGCGCCATGGGCGACGAAATCGACACAACCCGGCGGCATCGCATCGAGCATTGCGGTTTCCTGCGCCCCGATCAAATCGACCGCATGGTTCGCTTAGGTGTCATTCCGGCCCCCCAGGCGATTTTCCTGTACGAGTTCGGCGATCTCTATATCGACGTGCTCGGTGAGGAACGCTCGGCAGCATCGTACCCGTTCCGCACTTGGAAAGACCGCGGCCTGCATCCCTCTGCCAGTTCAGACGCCCCGGTTTCGGCGACCAGCCCGTATGCCAACATCTACTCCATGGTCACCCGCAGGACCAACCGGGGTACCGTGCTTGGCGCCGACCAGGCTCTGTCCGTGGCCGAAGCCTTGCACGCCTATACCTATGACAGCGCCTATGGTTCGTTCGAGGAAGACGCCAAGGGTCGTCTTGTGGCAGGTCAATTGGCCGATATCGCGGTTCCTGATCGCGATCTATTCACGGTCGACCCAGACGAACTGCTCGAAGCTGAGAACGATCTGACCATTGTCGGTGGCGAAGTCCGTCATGATCGCCTGAGCGAACTTAGTTAGACCGGAGGGCGCCGATGGATCCGCGCGCCCTCTTCTCATCCTTGCCAATATCACTGCGTGCCGCCTTGCTGATGATGTTGGCGATGACGTTTTTCGCGTCGATGAGCGTCTTCATCCGCATGTCCGCGAAAGAGCTGGACCCGCTTGAGGTCGTATTCTTCCGGAATTTCCTGGCGTTGCTGTTCATGTTGCCTTGGATCGCCCGTCGAGGCGTCGGTGTCATGCGCACCAAACGCATCGGGCTTTATTCGATCCGGGCACTGATCAATATCTTCGGAATGGCGGCGGGATTTACGGCTCTGACAATGATCCCCCTCGCCGAGGCGACCGCGCTCAGCTTCACCACGCCGCTCTTCGTAACGATTGGCGCGGTGCTGGTTTTCGGAGAGGCGATCCGGGCGCGACGCATCTCCGCATTGTTGATCGGGTTCGCCGGTACGCTCATTGTGCTCCGGCCAGGGGTCGAGGCAATTTCTCTCGGCGCTTTGTTGACGATCGGCAACGCGGTTGTCATCGCCGTCACCACCCTGATCGTCAAAACGCTGACCAAAACAGAGAGCCCCGCGACCATTGTCGCCTATATGGCCTTGCTGCAGTCACCACTGGCCTTGATACCGGCATTGTTCGTATGGCAGTGGCCAACCGCTGAAACATATGTTTGGCTGACGTTGCTGGCTGGCGCTGGGACGCTTGGCCATATTTGCTGGACCCGGGCCTGCTCCATGGTCGAACTGACCCAATTGCAGCCTTTGGATTTTATCCGCCTGCCACTGGTGGCCCTCGCCGCGTTCGTAATGTTCGCCGAAACACCAACGATCTGGACTTGGATCGGTGGCGCCGTAATCTTCAGCTCAACCGCCTACATCACCCACCGCGAGGCGATGATAGCCCGGCGAAAGCAAAGCTGAGATCGCGCTTACGAAAAGGGCTCTAGCACCGGTGAGGTGACAATCGAATTAACCCGACGCTGGCGCATGCGATAGTCGAGTTGTGCCAGTTCTTCCGGCACAACACGTTCCTCCGGAATGGCGCAAAGGCCGTGATGCTCCAGTATGCGCCCGACGGCCGGCCGCGAGGTCATAACCGCCAACGGCACCGCCAGCACCAATCCCGCCAGGATCGGTGCCGCCCAGGCCAGAAGCCACGGCTCGATCACCCCCAAGCCAAGCACCAAAGACGTGCCGAGTAAGAATTGCGGCCACAGCCGACTCAACGCCTCGGTATAGCTGACACCCCGAGCGTCGCGCTCCTGCGCCTCCCAGGAAAGTCCACGGCCGAAAATCAAGCCGACAACAAAGATCGTTTGAGCAAGCGCCATCACCGGGGTCAGTAGAACCGCAAAGACAATTTCGATCAGCACACCAGAAGAAAGCTTGGCAACACCGCCAAAGGCGGCTCTCGTCGCCGGTCTCAACACCACATCAACAAGACCAGCCAATTTCGGCATCAGGACAATCGCCATGGCGCTTGCAAACAACGCCGGCCCGGCACCGAAAACAAAACCACCCTCGATATACCGGTCGCCGATAAGCGCATTGGCAACGCCGAGCCCGACAAGGCCATACCAGAGAGGCGGTGCCAGATAGACCAGAAAAGCGAACAACAGATGCAGCCGGCCGCAGGCACGCAATCCCGGCAATCCCAGCAGACGCGAGTACTGCATGTTCCCCTGACACCATCGCAGCATACGCTTCATATAGTCGGGTAAACTTGGCGGAGTTTCCTCGTAGCTGCCACTCTCAACCGGCAGGACACGTACTTCATAGCCCGCCCCGTGCATGAGCGCCGCCTCGACGTGATCATGGCTCATGATTTCGCCACCTAGCGGTGCGCGTCCGGGCAGGACCGGCAAGCGACAATGGGTGCGAAACGCGTCAACACGGATGATCGCGTTATGCCCCCAATAGGCGCCGCAATCGCCCTGCCACCAGGATGAACCGACCACCTGCGGGCGCATCGTATGACGTTGGCCAAATTGCATGATGCGGGCGAAGGCGCTCGCCGTCGGCAGGCCGGCATTGGTTGCCTGGAGGATGCCGAGTTTCGGGTTCACTTGCATCAAGCGAACCAAGCGCCGCACCAAACCCGGTGCCATTATGCTGTCAGCATCAAGCACGACCATGTAGTCGAAAGCTTCACCCCAGCGATCCAGAAAATCTTCTATGTTTCCGGCCTTCTTACGCCGGTTATCGGCACGTCGTCGATAATGCAGCCGTTCGCCGAGATTGCTCTCGCGGCGCCACGCTTCGAACAAGGCTTCCTCACGCGCTGCGATCTCGGGTTTGTTGGTGTCGCTCAACAGGAACACATCAAACGTGTCGCCATCGCTGTGAAGCGCCAGAGCTTCTCCGAGTTGTCTCAGATTGCGCACGACCCTTTCGGGGCTCTCATTGTAGACCGGCATGACGATGGCGGTGCGGCGATAAATCGGCGTGTCGTGATCATCAAGACCGCGCAAAGGCAGGACATAACGCATCCAGTCCCGCGTTCCGTGCAACAGCACCATCCCGATAACAGTTGTCCAAAAACCTGCCGTGACCCAAGGCATGGTGATCACCAAGAGCGCAATCATACTCCCCTCGATCACCGTCAGGCCATCGCGAGCCAAGAGCGACCCCAGCACAAGAGCGAAACCGGAAACAGTGGCCAGAACCAGAGTGACCAGAACAGCACGCCGAGCAATCATGCTCATTGGCGCTTCGTGATTTGGGTTGTCCGTAATTGCTCGCAGGCTAGAACCGCCTTCTGAGATTTCCGTTGTAACCGCCACCGGAAAGGCCCCCTTTGTGACTTCTTTGTTATTCGAACCCGCGCCATGATCCAGCCGAGCGCTCCACAAATAAGAACGAATGAGGGCGCTTGTCAGCCAACGAAGTATCACGAATACGAGAGAGGAATGTGACTGGCCTTGGATCAAGGTTAATCGTATGGATTTACATATCCGCTCCTGTCCCGACAGCAGAGATAAAACCATGGGCGATATGACCAAAACCAAGAAACAGCGCGATCCTAGGCTCGATTTCTTTCGAGGCGTGGCGATGTTGATCATCTTCCTGGCCCATGTGCCCTGGAACCCGTGGGCGAACTACATTCCGGCCCGGTTCGGTTTTTCCGACGGCGCCGAAATGTTTGTCTTCTGCTCGGGCTTCGCTGCGGCCATCGCTTTCGGAGGCACCTATCAGCGCGCCGGCTTCGGCCTTGGCACGCTTCGGATCGGCTATCGCATCTGGCAGATCTATATCGCGCATATCGCAATGTTCTTCTTCATCGCCATGCTGACGGTGGCGGGAACCAAGTTTTTTGGTGACGCGGACTACGTCACGAAACTCAATCTCTCGATATTCTTCGACAATGCAGCCGATCTGATGATCGGCCTTTTCACTCTCACCTACGTTCCTAACTTTTTCGATATTTTGCCGATGTACATGGTCGCACTGGCAATGGTGCCGGCATTGATGGTGTTGGCTCGAATTCACCCGCTGCTGGCGGTCGCCGGCTCGGTGGCTGTCTATGTCGCCAATTGGGTCTTCGATGGCGGGTTGCCGGCTGAGCCGTGGTCCGATCGCGAATGGTTCTTCAATCCGTTTGGCTGGCAGTTGATATTCTTCACCGGCTTCGCCTTGTCGATCGGCTGGATCAAAGCGCCGACGCCTACCCGGGCCCTGACCATCGCCGCTATCGTCTTCGTAGTGGCCGCAATCCCGCTGGCCCACTGGCCGATCTGGCGCGAATTCTCACTGCTCGCAGCCTGGCATGCCGACTTAAAACCGTGGGCCGCTAAAACCGACTACGGCATCTTACGCTGGGTGCATTTCATGGCGCTGGCCTATCTGGCCGTCACTTTCCTCAAAGGCCGCGAGCATCTGTTGCGCGCCCGGATCGTTCAGCCGATTATCACGGTCGGGCAACAGGCTTTACCAGTGTTTCTACTCAGCATGTTCATGGCTCAGGCCACCGGCATGCTGTTAGATCAAACCGGCCGGGATGCGCAAACCATCACGATCGTGAATTTGACCGGGTTCGCTATCATCATTGGATTTGCCCAGTTCCTGACCTGGATGAAGTCGACGCCGTGGAAACGGATGCAGCCGGCAACGCCCAAGCCTACAGTCACCGAACGACGGGATGATCCGGCCCCGGTTTTCGTAGCGTACCCAGCCGAGTAGCCGGCAGAGTAGATTAGGCGGTCAGGTGGCAGGCTGCGTGCCTGCTGCGTCGCAAAGCCAATCGACGAACCGCTCCGATTGCCAGCGTCGCAACCCCTGCGGTCCTCGTACAATGCAATAGGGATGGCCGAGCGGTGCGGTCTCTTCGAAGAGTGCGATCAGGCGACCATTCGCAAGCTCGTCCGTTGCCAAGCCCCGCTGCCCCAATGCGACCCCACAGCCGTCAACAGCTAAATCGATCGCCAAACTCGATTGCCCGACCGCGTGGCCACGCCCCGCGTCGGGGACGCGACCGGATTTCGTCAACCCGAACCATTCGAGCCAGGTCGGATGGCTGGCAAAACCGGGGCCCCAGCGCGTATGGATAAGGTGCTCGTCAGCGAGCGTATCCGGTTGACCCGGTTGCAACTCACCGCCCTTTAATAGCCCCGGCGCGCAGAGTGGTAGCGCCACATCCTGGAACAGTTCCTGGCCGGTTAGCTCCGGGTAGAGATGGCGCCCATAGCAGATCCTGAGATCGGCCCCTTGGCGTGAGAAATCAACTGGATCTTCTTCGACCCGCAAATCAATTCGTATCGACGATTCCCGCGCCAAAAATTCCGGCAAAAGCCGGTTCAACCAGCGATTAGCGAGTGACGGCAGCACGCTGACCACGAGACGTGAATGCACGTCGCCTTCGGCCACCCGCTCGGCCATCAACGCCAGCTGTTCAATCGGGCCGGCACTTTCACCGAACACAGCAAGCCCTGCATCGGTCAAGGACAACCGATTGCTGTGGCGTTGGAACAACTGCTTGGCAAAAAACTGCTCCAGCACCTTCACTTGCTGGCTGACAGCCGCCGGTGTGACACCAAGTTCCCGCGCTGCCGCTACGAACCCGCCAGCCCGCGCCGCAGCCTCAAAGGCCTTCAATGCATTGAGTGGCGGTAGCCGCCCACGTCCTTGTTCACGCATTGCCCAGGCCTTCCTTTGGCTAATATTTTCTATGCCTGAATAAAGGATTTTTGCAGTTGTGGCCAAGTCCTATTTGGTCTTAAGAACTCAACCCAGCTTCGACGGAGGGCACTGTTATGGACGTGAGACACATTTTGGATCTGGATCGCTATCCCCTGCACGATCTCGCAGGGGCCCGTGGACTTGAGCTGATATCGGCTTGTCGTGAGGCGCTGGCAGACCACGGGATGTTCGACCTGACAGGCTTCGTGCGGCCGGAAGCTCTGGTGCGATGCCTGGCTGAGGTTAAGCCAGTGTTCGATACCGCCGCCTTCAAACATCGCAGAAGCCATAATATCTATTTTCAGCCGTCAGTCCCGGGGCTGGCTGCCGATGATCCAGCACTGCGGGCGCTAGAGACCGCCAATCATACGGTCTGCGCCGACCAGCTTCCAGGCTCGGTGCTCTGCCAAATCTATGAATGGGCACCACTGGCGGATTTTCTCGCCGCCACGCTCGGCAAATCCCAACTGTTCCAGATGTCAGACCCACTGGCCCGGATCAATGTGATGGCCTATCAGGCGGGCGAGGCGTTGAACTGGCATTTCGACCGTTCGGAGTTCACGACCACGCTGCTGCTGCAGCAACCCGACGCGGGTGGCGATTTCGAATATCGCCGCGACCTGCGCACGGACGACGATCCCAACTATGCCGGTGTGGCAGATCTACTGGCCGACAAGGACACCGATGTTAGAAGCGTGCGGGTCGAACCGGGTACACTCACCGTGTTCATGGGCAAGCAGACGGCCCACCGAACAACACAGACAGAGGGCTCGCGCCCGCGTCTGGTCTCGGTGTTTTCGTTCTATGAGCAACCGGGCGTGATGTTTTCCGACGAAGAGCGGATCGGTTTCTACGGCCGCGCCGCATGACACGCCCCCTCCTCGACCTTGCGACTTTGAGACAAGAGCGCTTGGAGCGCTTGCGGGTCATCCTGAAGCAGGCGGACGTTGCCGGCGCGCTCTTCCTGGACCCGATCAACATCCGCTACGCCACCGATACGACCAACATGCAGGTCTGGTGCCTGCATAATCCGACCCGATATGTATTCGTCGCGACCGAGGGCCCGGTGATCCTGTTCGAATTCGCGACCTGCGAGCATCTGGCAGTCGGCATCGAGACCATCGACGAAGTTCGCCCAGCCACCTCCTGGACCTACATGATGGCCGGAAGCGAGGCTGGCGCTCGGGCAGCCGAGTGGGCGGCCGAGGTCGCCGATATTGTGAACCGTAGCGGTGGTGGAAATCGCCGCTTGGCTGTCGACCGGCTGGATGTGATGGGATTTTCCGCCCTTCAACGCCTCGGCATCGAGGTTGCTGAAGGCCAGGAGTTGGCCGAGCAGGCACGAGCGCTCAAGACCCCACAGGAACTCGTCGCGATCCGGGATTGCATGGTGGCGGGCGAAACATCACTGCAAACCATGCACAACGCCCTGCACCCGGGTCTGAGCGAACGCGAGCTTTGGTCAGTGCTGCACCAATCGAACATCGCTCTTGGTGGCGAGTGGATCGAGACCCGCCTCCTGGCGTCCGGGCCGCGCACCAATCCCTGGTACCAGGAATGCTCTGATCGAATTATCGAAGACGGCGATCTGGTCGCGATCGATACCGACATGGTCGGGCGTCACGGTTATTGCTGCGATATCTCGCGGACCTGGCGGACAGGCGATGGCCAAGCCAGCGACGCCCAACGCCGTACCTACGCTGCGGCCCATGCTCATTTGTCACGCTTGATCGAACTGGTCGGACCGGGCGTAACTTTGGGTGAGATTGCTGAGGCCGTCGGCGAACCGCCGGCGGGACATGAGGTCTACAGCTGCCTGGTTCATGGAATAGGGCTCTGTGACGAATATCCGGTGGCTTTCTGGAAAGGCCAGAGCGGCCGCTACGATGAAGTGCTGCGTGCCGGCATGACCGTCTGCGTCGAGAGTTACCTCGGCCCCGAAAACGCGGCCGAAGGCGTCAAGCTGGAGCAGCAGGTTCTTATCACCGACAGTGGCGTCGAGGTGTTGAACAAACTGCCGCTCGAGGATGCGTGGCTTTGAGGCGTTCAGGCTTCATCCTTGCGCATGAGCTCTCAATTGGGGTGAACAGTGCGCTCTGGCGGAAACCTAAGTGTGACCGTCGTTCCTTTGTCGACCTCGCTTTCGATCGAAAGAGTTCCGCCAAACATCTCCATGAACGTCGAGCAGAGATGTAGGCCCAAGCCGGTACCATCCTGATTTCGCGCACGACTGTCTTTTGCCTTTTCGAAAGGCCGTTGCGACCGAATGATGTCGTTTTGCGACATGCCAATGCCTGTATCGGAAACCCGTAGTGCGATACAGCCATCGTCTTCCACCCCGGTTGAGACCTTGATTTTTCCACCGTTGGGCGTGAATTTGATGGCATTGGATATGAGATTATTGAGGATCTGGATCAACGCCCTTTCGTCACCTCGCAAATAGGGCATGTCCTCCGGCACTTCAGTCGAGAGCGTTTGGTTTGAGGTTTCCGCCATTTTCGCCAATTGGCGGATACTGACAGGTATCAGAACCGGGAGGCTCACGTGATCTTCCGCCAGATCATAAACCCCCGCTTCAATCTTCGAAAGATCGAGGACATCGTTGATCATGCTGACGAGAAGCAACCCGCTGTTATGGATATCCTCGGCATATTCCTCGTAGTGAGCAGACCCTAACGGGCCGAAGACCTTCGTGCGCATCATGTCGCTGAACCCCATGATGGCATTGAGTGGTGTACGAAGATCATGGCTCATATTGGCCAGAAACTCGGACTTCGCCCGGTTCGCATGCTCGGCCATTTGCTTGGCCTCCAACAACAGCCCTTCCGTCCGCTTGCGCTCGGTAATGCTGGAACCTGTCCCGCGATACCCGGTAAACACACCGCCATCATCGAACACCGGTTTCCCGTTGACGGACAACCACACTTTTTCTCCGTTCGACTTTACGCGCGGATGTTCAAATTCATCAAACGCACGGTGTGCATCCAAATCGCTCAAATGCGTTGCCCAAACGTTTGGGTCAATACCGGGAATGCCGGTCTCCCGTCGTGTTTTCCCGAGCAATGCGCTTGGCGGAACGCCGGTCGTTTCCTCGAAACGATCGGAGAAATATGAAAATCGCAGGTTTGCGTCCATCTCCCAAAACCAGTCTGAATTGATTTCCGCAAAATCCGCGAAGCGCCTTTCGCTCGCCTGCAGGCGGTCGACGAATTGCAACCGCTCCAACTCCGCTCCGGCCCGAACGGCGACAATCTGCAACATGGTGGTGATCAAGTCCGGCCGCTCAAACGGTTTGTCGTCCATGACCGCGATGAGACCAAGTGGCATCCCGTTCGCCGCCCAAAGCGGGATGCCGGCATAACTTTCAACCTTCAAGTCGGCCAGAAGTTTATCGCGCGGAAATGTCTGCTGAATTTTGTCGACGTAACAACAAGCAGAACGGCCAATGACATTCTCGCAGGGCGTATCCTTGAGGTTGTAGGCGATATTCTCGGATATCTTGCCATGTGCATACAACGCCAGCGTATTCACAACCTTATCGTCGGTCGGATCAATTACATCGCAAAACGCATGGGTTAATTCCAAGGTTTCTGCCAGATATTTTACGAGATCATAGAAGAATTCGGAATCAGTAACCCGCCACGCTCTGTCAGCAACAAAGCGCAGTGTTTGGTCTACTCGTTCGCGATCAGCATCGGAAAAATTCGAGAGACTTGTTGTTCGTTGATCCTGATTCATCATCCAAGACGCGGGTAAGTCGCAATTCCATGTTCCAGATAAATCATACCAGCCGCTTATTAACCATCTCTTAAGATCGGAGATGATTTCCGACGGCAACCTGTCCTATAACGGCTGGCGGGCTCATAACGGCAAGCTGGTTGTGTCCTTGATGGTCTCCATCGAGAACCGCGACGTCACGTCTCCCAGCGGGGTCAAATCGATCAGGCGCTTGTAGAACAGGTCGAAGGACTTCACGTCCGGCACAACGACCTTAAGCAGATAGTCGATCTCGCCCGCCATGCGATGAAACTCCAGGACCTCGGGCATGGTCTCGACATTCTTGGCAAAGCGTTGCAGCCATTCGCTCGAGTGCTCCCCGGTCTTGATGCTCACGAACACCGTCAATCCGAACCCACACATGTCCGGGTCTAGAACCGTTACCTGTCGGCGGATCACGCCATCGCTTTGCAGCCGGGAAATACGTTTCCAGCACGGCGACGCGGAGAGCCCGACTTCACGGGCGATATCGGCCACGGACCGGCTGCTGTCGTCTTGCAAGATCCGAAGAATTTTCCGGTCCATATCATCCATATCGCTTCGTCCTCCGTTGGCGACTGGGTCAACGCCCAATGATCCAATTTGTGAACGATTTATTCTTTCTGGTCTAGGTGGATTGCGAAATCATGAACGATTAATATATTTTTTAAACACGATATCGAAATGTCGTTCTTTAATTTCATAAATGCCAAACTCCGGAGAGTCGTCATGCCGAGTGTTCCGCCGATCCACATCATTCATGAGAATTCGGAGTGGCTACCGCCTTTCGAGCGCGCTTTCGCCGCGCGGGGTGAAGACTTCGTTGACATGGATTTGAGCGCCGGACGGATCGATCTTTCTGCCGAGCCGCCCGAGGGTCTGTACTTCAACCGCATGAGCGCCTCGGCCCATAGCCGTGGGCATCGCTACTCACCGGAGTTCGCAAGCGCCGTGATCGCCTGGTTGGAGGCGCATGGCCGGCCGGTGATCAATGGCTCCGGCGCCATCGCACTAGAGGTGAACAAGGCGGCTCAGCTTGCCAGGCTTACCCGCGCCGGCGTTCCGGTGCCGCGAACTGAAGCCGCACTCGGTGATGCCAAGGTTGCTGAAGCGGCGGAGAGCTTCGGCTCAGGCGCCGTCATTTTGAAGCCAAATCGAGGCGGCAAGGGGCTGGGCATACAGTTATTCGAGGACGCCCGCGAGGTCGGTGATCTGGCCCGGTCGGGCGGCCTCCCCGAAACAACCGACGGCATCACCCTGCTGCAGGAGTATGTGCGCACCACCGACGGCAGCGTCACACGGGCCGAATTCATCGGCGGCAAGCTGTTCTACGCCGTGCGCATCGATACCGGCGGCACGTTCGAGCTCTGCCCGGCGGATGTCTGCGCCATTGAGGACGCCGTCGCGAGCGGCGGCCCGGTCTTCACCATCGTCGAGGACGCGGTCGAGCCGGAGTTGGAAGCCGCCATTGAGGCCTTCCTGCGCGAGGCCCGAATTGATGTGGCCGGGGTCGAGTTCGCCCGGGATGCGTCGGGCCAACCTTACGTCTACGACGTCAACACCAACACCAACTACAACCCGGATGCGGAGGCCGCGGCAGACGTCTCGGCGCCACAAGCTCTGGTCGACTACCTGATCCGCGAGCGCAACCGCCTCCTGGCCCCACCGCGCCTGGCACTGAACGTTCGGTCAACTGCATAATGGTGAAGTATGGCCGACCCCACCTCGCTTCCCGGACGGAGCGCAGCCAAGACCGGGAAACGGTAAATAGCCCTAGAAACGGCCATGCGCCCGCACGCTCTTAAGTCGACCGCGCGCCCTACCCTGCCGGTGCCTGGCTGGTATCGAAGTCCGGCACTTTGTCGCGATTGGCTGGCTTCGGCTCCAACTTCGACCAGTTCGCCTTTGCTTTCGCCAGATTGCCGTCAACGTCCCATTTGAATTTCAGGTCAATCCACTTGGTAATGTTCAGATACAGCCGGTCGTCGATGATCGACCAGAGATACGGGTTGCTCGGAACCTTCGCACCTTGCGCCACACCGTAGACGCAATGCCCATCGTACTGCGGGGCATATTTGCCAGGGTTAGCCAGAAAAGCGGCCTTGTTGGCCTCCGTCGCGAAACTCCAGGTGGCGCCGTTGTATTCAGCTGTGATCGATTTCTTGCCCGCGAGCGGTTGCGGTCGAGATTGAAGTGCCGAGACATTTCCCAGTGAGAAATACGAAACGACATCGTAGCCGCTGACCGCAAACCCGGTTTTGTCGACGTATTGCTCTCCTGCGGTCGCGTTACCGCCCGTCGCAAACACAATCGCGAAAATCGCTATGGCGAAGTACGTCTTCATGATCGTCATCGAGTTGTATCCCAATAGTTTAGCCATTTGGCTCGAACATAGAGCGAAGCCTGACGCCAACAACCGTGCCGGCAAAAGCCATCACGATCCACGCCCAGCCATGCAGGCTGGTCGAAGCGACACCGGAAAAGAACGCGCCGATATTGCAGCCATAGGCCAGCCGCGCGCCATATCCCATCATCAGCCCGCCGATCACCGCTGTCAGAAGCGCCCGCACCGGAATTGGTGACGGCCGGCGTATCTTGCCGCCGAGGGCTGCTGCCGTGGCGGCACCGAGCACGATGCCGATGTTCGAGATGGTCGTGTGGTCGGAAAGAAACGGTGCAGCCAAGGCCTTCAACCGCCAGGTCTGCGACCAATAGGCGGTCTCGGCGGGGTTCCATCCTGTGAGCGCCATGAACTTGGCCCCCCAAAGCGTGAACCCCCAGCTGATGCCCCAGGAATGGCCAGCAACCGCGAGGATCGCCCAATTGACGAGCGCCAGTGCAATGCCGCCCCACAGTAAGGGCCAAGGCCCGCGCAGCAACATCCGCCACGACCACCTATTATCCGGGCCAGTCGGCAAGAGTGGGCGCTGAATTCGTAAACCGAGGCGCCAGAGCACCGCCGCGAGCGCCAATAGAACCACGATCTGAAGGAGTACGGCAGGTCCAAACCCCATCCGAACGCCGAGCGAAACGGGGCCCATGCTCGGTAAAGTGCGCCACCACGGCACATCAAGCGTGCCCCACCAACTGCCAAGGCAGAAGAAGGCGAGCGTCACCAGCATGCGCGCGCTGCCGCCACCGACGGAAAACAACGTCCCGGACGCGCAGGCGCCGCCAAGCTGCATGCCGACACCAAAGATGAACGCTCCGACTGCCAGTGCCACTGATATGGGAGCGACCGATCCACCGGCTCCATGCCCGAACACCCTGCCCTCGGCCAGGATTGGTGCAAACAGGGACATGGCCAAGATCAGCATGACGATCTGCGCCACGATCCCGGACATATCTTTCCTAACGATGGCATTTCGGTAAGAGCCCGCGAACCCGAAGGCCGCGTGGTACAGCGCTAACCCGGCGAACATCCCGATCAAAAACAGCCAGCCCTTGGTCGCGGATTTTTCGAACAGGTGGGCAAAAATCACGATCCCGACGGCTCCAGATACCAAGAGCGGCCAGTGCTGGAGTTTAGGGGTGTCTATGGAGGCGATCGCCATGACCGGGTCCCGTTATTTTGTCGCCGCGCTGGCGTCCGCGATGATCTTCGCAACACGACCATCAAGTTCCTTGCCCATCTCGGTCAAGGCTGTCACCCGGTAGGCTCCAAATACATGGCTCGGCAATCTGTAAGTCACCTGTGCTGTATGGCCCGACGTCTCAGTCACATAGACCCGGATCGGGGCCTCAATTCCGGCAGCGGTACTGGCCGCCAGCATGCGCACCGCATAGTCCGGGCGAAAGAACAGAAACACTCGATTGCCTGGAATAGTCACACCCTGGGACTTGGCGGCGCAATTGGCGCAGGCCAATCCGACGATATTGAATTTGTTCTTCTTGATCGCCGCGCGCAACGCCTTGACGAAGGGTTTGAACGGCTTACCTGTGTCGGCAGTTAGAGTGCCGGAATAGGGTGCCACGGTCTCAGCGGTGGCCGAGCCGGCGGCAAGGACGAGCGCGAAAACGACAACGGCTTGAAGCAGGCTTCGAACACTTTCTGGCACGGGACGGCCCCTCAGCTAATTTGCGAACACCGAATTGACTACGTCACGGCACCGGGTTTGGGAAATGAACAGGCTGTGAGGGAGTTGTGATGTCGGGCTTATCGCTGGCCTACTTGCCAGCACTGACCCGCTCGGCCCAATCGAGCGCCGGATTGGCCCAGCCCTTTGGGATTCCGTGTTGTCCACCATGCAGGCAGAGTTGCAGCTCTCCACCGCTCGCACACTGGTCGGATATCTTGCACGTAAGAGTGCCGACGCTGGTGACCCGCGTTGGTTTGGCGGCGCATCCGTTTTGGTGGCGCCAGAAGGCCATGCCTTCACGCACATCGCCTTGATGATAGGTCCCGGCAATTGGCCGACCCTTCATCGGCACGACGGTGTCAGCGGTACCGTGAGTGTGGAGAATGTTTGCCGGACCGGCTGGACAATCCAGTGGGTGTGGCCGCCAGAAAGCACCGGCAACCGGAATGAAGGCAG
This sequence comes from Rhodospirillaceae bacterium, assembly GCA_018699735.1. Lineage (GTDB taxonomy): Bacteria > Pseudomonadota > Alphaproteobacteria > Thalassobaculales > Thalassobaculaceae > JABIRP01. Next base: position 21,540 of record JABIRP010000081.1, read on the forward strand.
TGAACGGCTTACCGATGAAACAGGCGACATGCCAAGTCATGGAGCCGCCGATGGAAAATCCCGATGCCCAAAGCCGTTTGGGGTCCACTGGCCAGCGCCCTCTCACGTCCGCCAGCACACGCCGCACGAAAGCATCGTCGTCACGCAGGGTCGCGCGCCGGGGTGAGCCTTGATGCGCCCAGCGGCCGCCCTCGCCGTCTGGAGAAATCAACAGGATCTGGCGCTTGTCCAATATCTTGAGGAGCCCCTTGTTGCGCATGACGGTGGCGCCCTTCTGGCGATACCCGTGGAAATAGACGACGGTCGCCAGCGGAGCCTTGCCGTCCCATCCAGCTGGCAGGCGCGCCATATAACTGCCGCCGTCGATCTTGACGCTCTGCGGTTCCGAAGCTCGCGATAAAGACGGCGACACCAACAGCAGCAGCACCGCCGCCAAAGTCGCAACTACACGTGTCATGGAGAGGTTCCGGTCAATTTTAGACGCATGCCAAGAGTGGCGTCGGAGCCATCGCACGGTCCAATGACGTTCGCGTGAGGGCCAAACCTGTGAAAGACCGGTTGGATTGACCGATCGCGCCCGACAGTAGAAACTGCCGTAAATTCTCATTCAAATTCGGGAGCGGTCAATGAACTACGCGACAGCGAAACCTCAGGCTCATGGATACAGTGATGTTGAGTGGCAGGCCCGTGTCGATTTGGCGGCCGCACACCGCCTCGCGGTCATGCACGACCTGCATGAGGGGATCTTCAACCATCTGACGCTGCGTGTGCCCAACACCCAAGACCGTGGCACTGAAGACCGCTACTACCAAATTCCCTTCGGAATGCACTGGTCGGAAGTGACTGCGAGTTGCTTCATGGAAGTTGGGTATGACGGTGAGGTCAAAAGCGGTGAAGGCATCGTCGAGCGCTCGGCTTATTGCATCCACGCCCCCATGCACCGCGACCTGCCCAACGCGGCCGCTGTGTTTCACACCCACATGCCCTTCGCCAGTGCCTTGACCCGGTTGGAGGACCAGACCATCCAGCCGATCGGTCAGACCGAGCTCGGCACATCGATGCAGACTGGCTATGACGACACCTACACCGGCCCGGCGCACGACCCGGCCGAAGGAGCTCGGCTGGCCAAACTGGTTGGCGACAAGACCGTGTTGATGATGGCGAACCATGGTGCCGCCACGCTCGGCAAGTCGGTCGCCGAGGCCTATGACCGGCTCTACTACCTTGAGCGCGTCGCCCAAGTGCAGCTCTACGCCATGTGGACCGGCCGACCGCTCCGCCCGTTGCCTGAACCGGTGATCGAGAAGACCGTCAGCGAGTTTAAGGTTATGGGCCGATACGGCGGGCGTTCGAACTGCGAGTGGCACTTTGATGCCCTGAAACGGATCCTGGACCGCAAAGAGCCGGACTACGCCCACTGATCGCCTGGGAAATCTAACATCCTCACCTTTTCCGGCCCACTGGCTTACCGCCTCTCGGTTTGGAGTAACCCGGATCGGGACCTATGACGACGGGAGGGGCGAGGCCAACGCCAATTCAAGCTAAACTCGGGACCGCCGCCTGCGGGGGTATAGGGTGTGAAGGCAATAATTGAGTATGGTGTCCCCGGAACTCCTGGTGTCCCCGGAACTCCGCAGAAGTTTTCCCTCGGCTTGAGCCCAAGCGATATCGTGCTGCTTAGCGATACCATCGACGTTACCGTCGAAGTTCTCTGTATCTTCTATTGCTTCTACAGGGATTGGATCGCCGAAATCTACTTCTTTGCCGTTACTCCAGCCGGCACCCAGCCATTTTCCATGTCGAACAATGTCATACTTTGCTGGAAGCGGTTGAGTAGCATCAAGAAACAGCTGCCATGTTTGATCAGTGACGTAAGTCGGTTTTACCCAGGCCATGTCGGTACCTTTTCGATAGGATTGAGGTGGCGTCTCAGTTGGTGTTCAAGAGTCTTAGGAGCCCGCTTCTGGCGGTTGTTCGAATCAGTAATTTTGATCGCTGATCGAACAAGCCGATAAGCCCACCATGCGGCGTTCTTCGCCTGTCATTAGTTTCATCAAAAGTGAAAGCGAATAGATTTCCTGAGTGATCGGCATCGGGATTAGCGAGTAATATTTGATATTTATTTAATCCAATTTCTTTTCCTATTCCGAATTCAGTATCGAAAATTTCAAAATTGAATTTTCTTCCAGGATTGTATTTTTTAATTTTTGAAATATTAACATATTATGATACTGTATCTCTAATATTAGAATAGTCGCCCCACACTACTCCCCAAAAACATAGATCTTTACTGCCATCATCGACGTATCCAATACTACCTGATGCTGTCATATATTTCGTTATTAAACATATATTGCGATCTCCAGTAGTGAATAAGTCTTCACTTGCTTGAAATATCACATTTCCCGAGGACACCGCTTTAAGTCCAAATGTGTATACTAGATTTGTTTTTTGCGGGACGTAGTAGAGATCCGCACCTTTTACCTTTCCAGATGTAATATCGAGAAATTCATAATTGCTTCGGCCTTTTCTATATTTACCTTTGGATTTGTATGTCAGTTCATGCACTTGATAGTGCACTTGGTGGCCGGTTTCGGAAAAGATTGCGTTGTGATGTTTGCGCATGCGGCTGGTCAGAACGCGAAGCGCACCCGTGCTTCGGTTGAACAGAGCGATGTGTTCACCCTCTTCCATCGTCGTGCGTTTGCCCCGGCAGCTCTCATAGCAGGACGAAATTACCCCCAGAATATTGGGATCGGTCGGATGATAGAACGGCTTGAACCAACCACTGTCCTTGGGAAGCGGGAGAACCTTAATGGCGCCCGTGCGAATCTCGTATTCGGCAATCTGAGGTCTACGCTCCGGTGGAACCGTGAACCCGAAGGCCAATCGGCTCCCATCGGGCGCCAAGCCAAGTGTCTTAATCTTCAGATCCATGTCCGAATAACGCTCACCCGGCTTCTTCGGTTCACCAAAAGTCTTTGGACCCGATCCAGGTATGAAATCCGAGGCCCTAAAGCTACCTGAGCAACCTGGCAAAGCTAGCGTGGTGACCAGGATCGCGCCCAAAAGAGCTTTGGCGCCACTCCTCCAGAATTTCGGCAGAGCAACATTTAGACCCAGCCACGTAGCGCGCTCATCCGCAGGCGCAGGGTAGTTCCGTTCTGGTGAAACCAGCGAAGTAAGCGTCAATGGTAGTCGAAGGAACCTCTTACCCAATGTCGACATGCTCGCACCTTCTCCAGTCAATTTCTCGGTCCCGACAGGGCCCGCATTCGTCAGCATCTCTGAAGATATCACTCGATCTCGTGTACGCCTTTTCGGACATAGTGATCTCGTATTCTTGTCGGCACGGCGATCGGTTTCAGCACTCGCATTCCGTGCTTATTTTCTACACATAATAGCACCATTTTCGAATAACAGACGACAAACTGTCGCATCTTGTTTTTCTCTGTATCTGCCATTACAGCGAGTTTTTTCGCAACTTCTCATAACAAATTGAGACACATCTTCCCTGCCTGAACGCCCTACTGGATGTTCAGTTACTCTCTTTTTAGGAGTTCTTTTCAATTCAACCGCTTAACCTCTTCGTCGTCTCATCTCTCCCTCAAACTTTCGGATTTGTACCTGAGCACCGGATGCAGCAGGTATTCGATGGTCCGGCGCTCGCCAGTGCGGATGTCGATGGTCGCCT
>JABIRP010000082.1 GCA_018699735.1 Rhodospirillaceae bacterium
GATCGAGCACGTGATGCGCACCTTGCTCCAAAACCAATTGGCGACCGCGCTCGGTGCCGGCGCTACCGATTACGATCATGCCACGCGCCCGCGCCAATTGCACAGCGGCGGTACCAACCGAGCCGCTGGCACCATGGACGAACAAGATCTCTCCGGGCTTTGCGCGGCCGCGCTGAAAGAGACCGTAATAGGCAGTAGCGTAGGGGACACCGAGCGTCGCCCCTTGTGCGAAACTTGCATTGTCCGGCAGCTGGAACAATTCGCCAACCGGAACCACCGCCTTTTCGGTCGTGGCACCGGTTTGATGGCCGCCGACAACCGACGCCATGTAAACCCTGTCACCGACCGCGAAGCTTTTGACGCCGTCACCCAGCGCCTCGACTGTGCCGGCAGCATCACCACCAGGAACATAGGGCAAATCCGGGAGCACCGCGTAAACGCCGGCTCGAATATAGGTATCGACCGGATTGACGCCGATCGCGGCAACCTTGACCAAGACCTGCCCAGGACCGGGCGTCGGGTCCGCCACGTCGTCCAATTTCATCTGGTCTGGGTCACCGAACTCATGAACTCTGATCGCGCGCATCTCATATCCTCCTTGAACTCAAGCCATTTTGATCGACATGATACAGAGTTTGTGGGGGCACGGAAGTTGGTTGAATTAACAACGAAATCGGCCGCCCCGAGGTTTCGAGGCGGCCGTTAATTGTATCAAAAGGCGTTGTGCTACTTTTTGGTCGCTTTCGCCAATTTATCGCCTTCGACCTTCGTTGTGGCCGGAAGCTCGATCTTCTTGGCGCCGAACTGCTTGACCACCTTGGCCACAGCGTCCTCTTTGGCGGACGCGACAGGTGTCGATTGAGCTGGGGTCGATTGCGCGGTTGTTGTCGTATGCGAATAGCCGTAGCAATCCGATCCGGCTTGCGCCGCGCCGGCTGCAAGGCTGATGGCAGCCGCAGCAGTGATGCCGAGAATACTCTTGTGAATGCTCATGTACATGGGACCCTCCCTTTTTGCACAAAGTTTGCGTCGCACGAAACGATTGCTTCATGCGATGCAATCACAGACATCATACACTGAAACCGTCGCGACTTGAAGCACCGACCCTGAGCCACGATACTATCTAACAATCAAGATTACCCAGTTTGCCCCAATTCGCCCCAATTCGCTGAGGAAGAACCGCATGCTGAAACCCGAGAGCCGCATATTTGTCGCCGGGCACAGAGGTCTGGTCGGATCTGCGATCTCGCGCCGGTTGAGGGAACTGGGGCATGGAGCCTTGCTGGAAGCTGGTCGCGAAGCACTCGACCTTACGGATGCTGTCGCAGTCTCAGATTTTTTTGAGAAGGAGCGCCCGGAGTTTGTCTTTCTTGCTGCCGCCAAAGTCGGCGGCATCCTCGCCAATTCGACCTATCCGGCTGAATTTCTGGCTCAGAACCTGCGGATCCAAGATGCCGTGATCACGGCCGCGATGCGGAATGGGACCGAAAAGCTGGTGTTTCTAGGGTCTTCCTGCATCTACCCACGCGACGCAGTGCAACCGATCACCGAGGACCAATTGCTCGCCGGACCGCTGGAGCCGACCAACCAATGGTATGCCATCGCCAAGATCGCCGGCATCAAGCTGGTTCAGGCCTATCGCCAACAGCATGATTTCGCCGGAATCGCGGCCATGCCGACTAATCTCTACGGCCCGAACGACAACTTCGATCCCGAGGGTTCGCACGTCATTCCGGGGATGCTGCGTCGATTTCATGAAGCCAAACTCTCTGGAGCACCGAGCGTGACCGTATGGGGGAGCGGTACTCCTAAGCGCGAGTTCCTGCATGTCGATGATTTGGCCGACGCGCTGGTTCTTCTGATGAACCGCTATGACAATTCTGAGATCATCAATGTTGGAACCGGCGAGGACATTACCATTGCGGAACTGGCACAGATCGTCGCGGAGGTCACGGGTTACGCGGGCGAAATTGCGTTCGATACATCGAAACCGGATGGCGCCCCGCGCAAGGTCTTGAACATCGACAAGATCCGTGCGCTTGGTTGGCAGCCGAAGATCGATTTTCGCACCGGGCTTGCCGAAACCTATCGCTGGTATTGCGACCATGTGGATTGACGCGCACTTAAGCGGTTGTTGTCATCCATTGCATTCCGTCGATCCTTAAATACTCTTGGCCGCCTCACACATATGGGCCAGTTTCTGCATCGCCAATTCACGCGACAAATAACCGAGACCGCAATCGGGCGCGACAACTAAGCGCTCGGCATCAATGTGGTCAAGCGCCTCGATCAGGCGCCGCCGGATAGCGCCAACCGGTTCGAGTGCGCTTCGCGCGATTGCGATTGAGCCGAAGACAACCGTAGTTTCGCGGAACCGCTCCAAGAGCGAGAGATCGTTGTTACGGTGGGCATCTTCCAAGGAGACCTGATCGACCAGCGATGCTTCAAGCGCATCGGCCATATCGAAATACGCCATCGGGTCTGCCTTGTGATAGCCCTCGTCATCCAGGCGCGACGGGTAGCCGCAGCAAACGTGGACCGTCTTGGTGACCCCATCACCTACTCCTTGGAAGCATAGGTTCAGGTTGTCGATCCCGAAGGCCAAGGTCTCGCCCGGCTTGCGCGCGAAGAGCGGCTCGTCGACCTGAATGTGACGACAGCCTGCCGCCACCAGGGCCAGTATCTCGAAATTCAACGCCTGAGCCAGATCAGCACCGAGCCGGGCCGGATCGCCATAATGCTCGTCGGCGGTGGTGTCCGAAATGGTCAGCGGGCCTGGCAAGGTCACTTTGACCGGGTGGTCCGTGCTGGCTTGGGCAACCGCAAAGTCATGTGGCAGGAAATGCTCAGGCCGGGTGCGGATGTCGCTTCGTATTGTCGGCAGTTCGGCCTCATAGGCCCCGTCGCGCAAGACCCGGCGGGTGAGGTTTTCAAAGTCGAACCCATCCAAATGCCGGCAGTGATAATGGATGTAGTTCTCGCGCCGCACCTCGCCGTCTGTGACGATATCGATGCCGCAGTCGATTTGATCTGCGATGACCTCGGCGGCGGCTTGTGCGAACAACGCTTCGGTCTCGGCGTCGGCTACCAGCAGCGTTTTGTCATAGGCGCGGGTTGCATTGGCGGTGGTCTGCCCATCTTTAATGCGGAACCAATCCTGGATCGGAACATAGTCTGGCTTCGGATAGGCGCCTAGAACCGTTGTCGTCAGCGGCATCGATGGTCTCCTCAACCCAAATACTCAGGACAAGCATGTTGATCTGTTCGGTCGGCGCCTGTTCGCAGACGACCTCGGCAATTCCCAGCCCGTCATCCGGTTTTCCGTTCGAGCCAACGCAGTCGCGTTTGACCGGACAGTGCCGCAGCATGGGCCGCGAGAAGAAAGCGTTCCAACTCTCGGATGAAGGCAGTTTGCTCAAACAATTCAGACTTACGCGCCTCGATCTTTTTGACAATCTCGGCTCGCCATTCGGGATCGGTGGCGAGCCGGACCGCAATATCCGCGAACTGTTTGGGCGTCTTGGCGGCCAGTTCCTCGTCCATCTCAATTGCCCGCAACCAGCCGATGGTCATGCGTCCGCGCACGAATTCTCCGGCCAGTGTGACCGGCGGTACGCCCAGCCCAAGCGCCTGGATGGTGGTGTTCCCGCCACAAAAATGCGGTGTATCGAGCATCACCTCACAGAGCTGCAGTAAGCCGTAATAGCGGTCGGCGGATTGGCGAGGAACCCAGCGAATACGCGCGGTGTCGCCAATCGATTGGTCCAGGCGCGCCATCAACTGATCCATGCGGTATGGGGTGGGTTCGGCCAACAGCAGGATCAATGCCTTCGGGTCGCGCGCCAGAATGTCGCCCAGGATCGGGTCAAAATCCGGATGAAACTTGAACAAGGTCTGTGGGCAGAAATAGAGATGCGCATCCGCCGGTAGATCATAATCGGCGCGCGTTACGGCCGCTGGCTCAGCAAGGGGCTGATAGCAAACCGGGATGTCTGCAAGCCGGACAACCGCTTCTGTGTAGTGCTCGTCTGCTTCTGGCAATTCCTGGAGATCACTGCATATGAAGTAATCTATAGGGAGAAGCCCGGTCGTCACCGGATGCCCTTGAAGCACACATTGCACTGGAGCGAGCCTCGAGAAGCCGAGAAAATAGGTCATCGGCTCCATACCGATATCACCATATATCAGGACATCCAGTTCCAGGGCCGCGACTTGAGCCTGTGTCGCCCATAAGTCCTCGGCGAACACCACGTGTTGGTCGGCGCGCTGGCCATCGGGAAACAATGCGACTTCATCCTCGGACCGGTTCGAAATTACAACGACTTCGAACTTTTCCTGGTCAAGCCCGGTGACAATGCCCTCGCTAATAAAGCGGACCGAATGGCTGTGGAAATAGCGCGACATGAACCCCACCCGCAAGCGCCGCCCGGCAATGTCTTTCGGATGTGTGCAATGCGGTGCGGTGAAATCGAGTGCCGGGCAGAGATCGAGATATATGTTGGCGATACGAGCCTGGATCTCGCGGTCATTGAGTCCGTGGTAGGCGAGATAGAAGTTGGTCAACCCAACCTCACGCACTGGATCCGAGAGTTTGGCACCAGACGCGCTGAGTTGCTCCAATTCTTCAATGAGCCGGGCTCGGATTACGTCGATTTCAGCGCGCGAACCGGTAATTGTCGAAAAGGCGAAAGCCGCTTTAACCCGAAGGCCAATGTCATTGGGTGTGAGCGCTATGGCGCGGTCATACGCGGCGCGGGCACCGGTCATTTCCGCCACATCGGCGAGCAGCATTCCAAGATTTCGGTGAACCACCGCGAGCGTGGGGTCAATCGTCCTGGCGCGCTCGAAGGCGGTACGGGCGCCATCGATATCGGCCAGGTCTTTTTGGCCGCTGGCGAAATTATTGAGGGCTTGGGCCGAGCCTGGGTCACTCAGAACCGCACGACGAAATAACGTGGCGGCCATCCCAGGGTCTCCGCGCTTGGCTTCAATTTCACCCGCGACCGCCAAGGCTTGGAGCGACAGCGGTTCTATCTTCACTGCCGTTCGAGCCGTCGTCGCTGCGTTTTCCAAATGCCCACAGGCGGTGAGCGCCAATGCCAGATTTGCAAAAGCATCTGCGAATTGAGGTCGTAAAATCGTGGCCGCTCGAAAATGCCGCGCCGCGCCATCATTGTCCGATATCCCGAGCGCCAATCCGCCAAGGTCGTTTTCTGCTTCCGGTAAATCGGGGCGGATAAGCCGGACGCGGCGGAAGGCGTTCAACGCAGCTTCGGGTTCCGGCGTGGCAAGAAGGGCTGTCGCACGCAGCAGATGTAACCCAGCGCTATCGCCATGTCGGGAAATGCCGTGATCAGCTACGGCGAGCGCGTCGACCGCTCCACCCTGAGCGCGTGCTGCGTCGGCGGTTTGTTGCCAGAGTGAGGGATCGTCCGCGCCCAAGGCTGCGAGCTGCGAGAGGACCTCAAGCCCGTCACGCACTGCCCCCCGGCGAAGCAGAAGCGCCAGATAGTTAGACAAAGCCTCGACATCGTCGGTGCCTGCCGAGAAAACCTCGGCCAAAGCCGTTTCGGCGCCCGCCGCGTCTCCGGTCTGATCCAGAGCTATGGCAAGAAGATTGGCAACACCTGCGCTGGATGACGTTTCAGCTGGGAGGGCGCGATAAAGCGTAATCGCCTCGCCGAGTTCTCCGGCCTGATGATGGGCAATGGCTTGTTGCAGAGTTTCTTCAAGCGACATGGGTCAGGAGTGTATAGGGCCAACGGGCGCATTCCCAGCCAGCATGTTGGATGGCAGCGCTCTTCGTTGACGTTCAAGCCGGCCGGCTCTAAACCAGATTCATGACGAATTCTTCTGACGGCAGACTTACGCCCACGCGCAATACCAGGCGCGATATCAGGCGCGCCATCTTGTTCATGACGATTGCGATCGCGATTTTGCCGCTCATGAACGTGACCGCGAAATATCTCTCGGCTGAGTACCCGACGACTCAGATCGTATGGGCTCGTTATGCCGGGCATTTCATTTTCGTGCTGTTGATATTCCTGCCAAGCCGAGGGCTGAGATTGTTCCGAGCCCGCAGACTTGGGGTCCATTTGGTTCGTTCAATCTTGATGTTCATATGCACCCTACTGTTCTTTTGGGCGCTGCGTTATATCGACGTCCCGGTGGCAAGCTCGATAAACCTGACGTCTCCGATGATCGTCACCGCACTCGCGGTTCCCTTCCTTGGTGAGAAGGTGGAGTTTCGTCGTTGGCTCGCCGTGTTGGCGGGTTTCGCGGGCGCGTTGATCATTATTTGGCCCGGCGGCGCCACGGCGCATTGGGCGATGTTTCTGGTGGCTGGCACGGCGCTGCTTTACGCCATATATCAGATCCTCACCCGCAAGGTCGCGACCGAGGACAGCGCCGAGACCTCGCTTGCTTATATCGCTCTCGTCGGTACCGTCATTCTGACCATAGCCCTGCCATTCGATTATCGGATACCGACATCCTGGACCGATGCTGGGCTTCACTTTTTTGTTGGCGTTGTCGGTGGAACCGGGCACTTCTTTATCATCCAGGCATTCCGCCTGGGCGAAGCCTCGGTGCTCGCACCCTTCAATTACGGGCAGTTGATTATGGCGACGGTGGCAAGTTACTTCGTCTTTGATACTTTGCCGGATGCGATGACTTGGCTCGGGGCGGCGATCATCGTTGCCAGTGGTATCTACATCACACTTCGAGAAAGCCGAGCCGGCAGGTCGAAAGGCGGCGGATGACCGAGTTTCAGTGTTCACGTTTTTCCGGTGCGGGCGTCGATTGCGCGCGTGGCGGGCGCCTCGTGTTTGCGGCACTCGATTTCGCGGTCGAACCGGGTTGCGCTCTGGTGCTCGTTGGTCCGAACGGCTCGGGCAAGTCGAGTTTGCTGCGCCTGATGGCCGGGCTTATTCGCCCCACAGCGGGCGCTTTGGCTTGGGGTGACGAAGAGATTCTCAAAGACCGAGAGAGCCATGCCGGCCGCACCCACTATGTCGGTCATCAAGAGGCCGCCAAACCGGCAATGACGGCCCGCGAGACATTGGGATTTTGGGCCGCCATGCGTGGGGCGCCGGGCACCGGCGTCGAAAGAGCGCTTGAGGTCATCGGCCTTGGTCACCGCATGGACTACCCTGGTCGATACCTTTCGTCAGGCCAAAAAAGACGGCTGGCACTCGCCCGTCTTTTGGCGGCTCCGGCACCGCTCTGGCTGCTGGACGAGCCGTCGGTCGGGCTCGATCGGGATGGTGTTGCCATGCTGGAGCGCGAGCTTGCGGCGCATTGCGAACGCGGCGGCGTGGTTGTGTTGGCGACCCACACTGAGATCGCTCTTGGATCGAATGCGGTAGAACTGGAACTGGGTGACTTCACACCGTCGCGAGAAGCTGTCCTGGCGCGGATGGCGGGAGAGGTGGTGTGAGCGCGTTCTGGGCCCTGGTCGGACGCGACCTTCGCTTGGCGCTGCGTCAGGGCGCGGACGCCGTGATGGTGTTGATGTTCTTCGTCATCGTGGTGACGCTTTTCCCGCTTGGTGTCGGACCAGAGCCAGGTGTGTTGGAGCGGATCTCCAGCGGCATTGTCTGGGTGGCAGCCCTGCTGGCGGCAATGTTGTCGCTCGACCGGTTGTTCCAGGCGGATTATGACGACGGGTCACTCGATCTGATTGTCATGACGCCGGCACCGTTGGAATTGGTGGTGCTCGCCAAGTGCCTGGCGCATTGGTTGACCACCGGATTGCCGATCCTGATCGTCTCGCCGCTCTTGGGCGTGTTGATGAACATGCGCCCGGACGCCTTTTGGGTCCTGCTGGCCGGCATGGCGCTTGGCACACCGGTGTTGAGCTTGGTCGGGGCTGTCGGCGCTGCATTGGTGCTTGGCTCACGTCGGGCCGGTGTGCTGGTGGCGCTGCTGGTCCTACCGTTGACCATCCCGATATTGATCTTTGGCGTCGGCGCCGTTGAGGCGGCGGTTGGTGGCTACGGTGCGCGCCCGCATTTGCTCTTGCTTGGCGCTGTGTTGCTGTTCGCCTTGCCGCTTTGTCCCTGGGCGACCGCAGCAGCCTTGCGCCAATCGACAACATGAGCCATTAGCGGTCCCTGATATCGTTGCTCTTGACCAAGTTGGAACTTTCGACAAGGTGTCATTGATCCTATTTCAGGAGATCGAACCGAGCCGGAGTGCCTGTATGCATCGCTTTGCAAATCCCGCCCGCTTCATGCGCATTGCCGAGCGGCTCTTGCCATGGGTTTCTGGGGCGACCGGGCTGACGCTGATCGCCGGGCTCTATTTCGGACTATTCGCTTCACCCGCCGACTATCAACAGGGCGAGACCGTGCGCATTATGTATGTGCATGTTCCTGCTGCCTGGATGGCGCTTTTCATCTATACGACAATGGCCGTGGCGAGTGTCAGCTATATCGTTTGGAAGCACCCGCTAGCCGACGTCGCGGCTCAGGCTGCGGCACCCATCGGGGCCGGGTTTACCGCCATGGCACTTATCACCGGTTCGCTTTGGGGGCAGCCGATGTGGGGGACCTGGTGGGTTTGGGATGCGCGGTTGACCTCTGTGTTGATCCTGTTCTTTCTTTATCTTGGCTACATGGCACTGGTGAACGCCTTCGACGACCCCGAGCGTGGGTCGCGCGCTGGCGCCATTCTGGCGTTGGTAGGCTTCATCAACGTGCCGATCATCAAGTTCTCGGTCGATTGGTGGAACACGCTGCATCAACCGGCGAGCGTGGTGAAGATGGACGGCCCGGCAATCGATAACTCGATGCTGATCCCGTTGTTGTTGATGGCGCTCGGCTTCAAGCTCTATTTTCTGGTGGTCTTGGTAATTCGAATGCGGGGCGAGTTGACCGCGCGCCGGGTGCGGGCTTTGCGTCTGGTCGAAGCAGATGTTTGAGGCTGGCAAGTGACGCTGGCAAGTGAGGCTGGCAAGTGAGGCTGGCAGGTGGCTCTGGCGGGCGAAGACTGGATGCGACCGCTTGACCCGGTTGGAAGACGGATGGTTCCACACTATCTTCCGGCTATCTGCAGGTTTTCTAGTATCTAAAGACAGGCGTGACGGCGTATGGAGCTGAGACAATTCTGGATAGTCTGAACATGGGCGGTTACGGCGCCTTCATCTGGCCGGCCTACGGTATCGTGGCAATCGTGATGGCCGGCCTGTTGGTTGCGGCGGTGCGTGGTACGAGGGCGCGCGCGCGTGATTTGGCTGCCCTAGAAGCGACAGGCGTCAGCCGCCGTGGCAACCCGCCTCAGAGTAAAGGGAGCGATGGCGATGACGCCTAAACGCCGCCGCCTGACCATCGTCTTCCTGGGGCTCCTAATGCTCGGTTCGGCGACTGCGTTGGTCTTGACCGCTTTCGAGGATAATCTCGTATTCTTTTACAGTCCTACTGAGTTGGAGACCAAGAATATTGGCCCAGACCGACGCATCCGGATCGGGGGTTTGGTTGAGGAAGAAAGCGTCGGCAAACAAGCCGATGGGGTGACCAATACCTTTCGTGTCACCGATTTGACCAAATCCGTGCCGGTCGCCTTCAAGGGCGCGTTGCCGGATTTGTTCCGTGAAGGCCAAGGCATCATCGCCGAGGGGCGCTTCGTCAAAGGGGTATTCCAGGCGAGCGAGGTTCTTGCTAAACACGACGAGACTTACATGCCGCGCGAAGTGGCGGACGCCCTGAAGAAATCTGGCCAATGGAAAGGCCAAGGCACCGAATGAGCGGAATGGAATGATGGGGACGGGAATTTGATAGCCGAGCTTGGTCACTTCGCTCTGATCGCGGCCCTGTTCGTGGCCTTGGCCCAAGCGGTTGTGCCGATGGTTGGCGCCAATCGGCGGGATTTGGCCTTGATGGACTTCGGGCGCTACGCCGCGTCGGCACAATTTCTCTGCATAGCGATCGCTTTTGCGGCCTTGACCCACGCTTACATAATTTCCGATTTTTCGGTCGCCAATGTTTTCCAGAACTCGCACTCTAAGCAACCACTGCTCTACAAGATTTCCGGGGTCTGGGGGAACCATGAAGGCTCGATGCTGTTCTGGGTCCTGATCCTGGCGCTGTTCGGATTTGCGGTTGCGGCGTTTGGCAATAATTTGCCGGCATCGCTCCGGGCGCGCGCACTTTCAGTACAGGCCATGATTGGATTTGGGTTTCTTGTTTTCATCCTGTTGACCTCGAACCCGTTCGAGCGTCTGGATCCAGCACCGCTGGATGGGCGTGAACTCAACCCGCTCCTCCAAGACCCGGGTCTCGCATTTCATCCACCGATGCTCTACCTCGGCTATGTCGGGTTCTCGATGGCGTTTTCCTTCGCGATCGCGGCTTTGCTTGAGGGGCGGGTCGACCCCGCCTGGGCGCGTTGGGTTCGGCCGTGGACCTTGGCCGCGTGGACGGCGTTGACCGGCGGCATCGTGCTCGGCTCCTGGTGGGCTTACTACGAGCTTGGTTGGGGTGGCTGGTGGTTTTGGGATCCGGTTGAAAACGCGAGCTTTATGCCCTGGCTGGCAGGCACGGCACTGCTGCACTCGGCGATCGTGGTCGAGAAGCGGGATTCGTTGAAAAGTTGGACCATCCTGCTTGCCATCCTGACCTTTGCGCTCAGCTTGATGGGTACCTTCCTGGTACGCTCCGGCGTGCTGACCTCGGTGCATGCCTTTGCAGTCGACCCCGAACGAGGTCTGTTCATTCTGGGATTGATGATCTTGGCGGTGGGCGGCTCGTTGGCGCTGTTTGCGATGCGGGCACCGGTCTTGAAGTCTGGCGGTTTGTTTCGGCCGATTAGTCGAGAGGGTGGGTTGGTTTTGAACAATCTGCTGCTCAGTACGGCCTGTGCCACTGTCTTCATCGGCACCCTCTACCCCTTGTTCCTCGATGCAACCACCGGCCAAAAGGTTTCGGTCGGGCCGCCATTCTACAATGCGACCTTTGTGCCATTGATGATCCCTCTTCTGGTGTTGCTCGGTGTTGGTCCTCTGCTTGCGTGGAAGCGCGCTGATATCTTGCAAGCGCTCACGCGTCTTTGGGCTGCGGCGGTTTTGACGGCAATCGTTTGCCTGTTCATCTGGAGTGGGGACGATGGTAAATCGGTTGGTGCCGTTGTCGGATTCGGCATCGCTGCCTGGATCGTTGGCGGTGTGCTGACCGAATACGCAGAGCGCATCCGCCTGTTCCGCATTTCGATCGGCGCCAGTTTGCGTCGCGCGACCGGGTTGTCGGGTAGCTCCTACGGCATGATGCTGGCGCATCTCGGTCTGGCGGCATTCATCACCGGTGCGGTCGGCGATACCTTCTGGGGAGTTGAGGCTGTGGCCAACGCACGTCCCGGCGACAAGATCACGCTCGGTCCCTATGACATAACCTTCGACAAAATGAGCCGAGAGCCAGGCCCGAATTACGAAGCCGAATTCGCCACCATGACCGTTACCCGGGACGGCGAACCCGTAACCCGATTGCGCCCGGAACGTCGGATCTATCCAGTCCAGCGCATGCCGACTACGGAGGCCGCGATCCACACCACTTTGGCCCGTGATCTTTATGTCTCGGTCGGGGAGGGCAATCAGGCTGATGGCTGGGCCGTCCACGCCTGGATCAACCCGCTGGTGCCCTGGATGTGGATTGGCGCGCTGATGATGGTATGCGGTGGGCTGGTCTCGTTGAGTGATAGGCGTTTGCGGGTGGGGGCTCCAAAACGAATTTCCGGCGCGGCGCCCCAGCCGGTGGGCGGAGATTGAGCCGCATGGGTCGTTTGCTCTACCTCTTGCCACTGGTGATCTTCGGCGCCATAGCGGCCTATTTCGCGGCTCCAATCCTGAGCGGCAAGGATCCGAAGACCCTACCGTCGGCAATGATCGATAAACCGGCGCCGACCCAGACCTTGCCGCCGCTCGTCGACGGCAAGCCTGGGATTGATGCAGCCGCCCTAGCGGGCCCGGTGAAATTGGTCAACTTCTTTGCCTCTTGGTGCGTGCCCTGTCGGGCCGAACACCCACTGCTAACCCGATATGCCGCCTCCGGTAAGATCCGGCTGTACGGGATCAATTACAAAAACAAGAAAGAGGAGGCGTTGGCTTGGCTCGCCGAACTTGGCGATCCCTACGAGCGGATCGGTTTCGATCTTTCCGGCCGGGCCGGGATTGAGTGGGGCGTCTACGGCGTGCCCGAGACCTATGTGGTCGATGCCAAAGGTATCATCCGTTACCGCCACGTCGGGCCGCTAACACAATTGGTGATGGCAGAGACGATCATGCCCTTGGTGGAGAAACTTGAAGCGGGAGGCGGGTCGTGATTGTCCGGGCTATAGGGACCTTGATACTGGGATTGATGTTGGCAGGGCCTGCAGTTGCGGTTGAGCCGGGCGAGCAACTTGCCGACCCGGCGTTGGAAGCCCGGGCGCGGGAACTGTCCAAAGATATTCGCTGTCTGGTTTGTCAGAATCAATCGATCGACGATTCCAACGCAGGACTGGCCCGCGATCTGCGCCTTATTTTACGCGAGCGCATTACCGCCGGTGACAGTGACGACGACATCCGAGAGTTCCTGGTGCAGCGCTACGGTGATTTCGTATTGCTGAATCCACCCGTAAAGGCGGAAACCTATGTGCTCTGGTATGGACCTGTGGCGATCGGAGCCTTTGGCCTGCTTGCTGTCATCGTCTTCCTGCGCCGCCGTCCAGCGGCACAGACTGCGAAACCGTTGAGCGAGGAGGAGCTGGCACGTGTCGACCGGCTTGTCGCCGAAATCGACACCGGTACAAACGAGAAAACTTCATGATTACCTGGGTCGTCTTTGGCCTCCTGCTTGCCTGTGTGGTCATGATCCTGGTCTGGCCGATGTTGCGCCAGTACCGAGAGTCAAATGCTGAGGATGTCGGGCTCACGGTTTATCGCGATCAATTGCATGAACTGGAACGCGATGAAGAGGCCGGCCGACTTGGGGTCAATGAAGTGGCTGCGGCGCGAATTGAAATCCAACGCCGGATGCTCGCGGCGGCTGATGCGCAAACGGCGGCTGGTGCGGCGAGAACCCCATTGATCGGGACAACGGCCCGCCTTGTTGTCGGGTTGGTCCTGGCATTTGCGGTTCCGGGTGCGACCGTGCTGACCTATCAGCAACTGGGCAGTCCAGGTGCACCAGATTTGCCGCTCGCAGACAGGGCCGTGGAGCGGGCTCGGGTGGCTGACTCTGAAGGCGAAAGTCAGCGCGGCATGCGCGAGATGGCGATCCAGCTCGAAAAGCGCTTGAAGGCCGATCCGAATGACCTCGATGGCTGGGCATTGCTGGGACGTACCTATCTCGTCTCCGGCGACTACGCCAAGGCGGCCGAGGCCTTGCGCCGGGCGGTCGGGTTGTCGCAAGGCAACCCAGAAATAATGGCGACCTATGGCGAAGCGCTGGTGATGCTCGGTGAGGGGACCGTCTCGCCCGAAGCGGAAAGCGCGTTTGTCGGAACACTGGAACGCATGCCGGGTGAGCCGCGCGCGCGCTATTACCTCGGACTGGCGCGCCAGCAACGTGGCGAGGTTCAAGAAGCGCTCAAGATCTGGCTGGAGTTAGAGGCCGATACGCCCGAAGGCGCCGGCTGGTCAGCAATACTACATCAAAGGATAGAGAAGGCGGCCTCTGACAACGGCCTCGATTTGGAGGTGCTGCGCCGTGACGCGCGGGCGCGCTCAAGGCCCGGTCTGCCTATACAAGAGCAACAAACGGCTGCGGTCCAGCCCCCGTCTGCCGCACCGGGCTCAACAACAGCACCGGGTTCAGCAGCAACATCGGGACCAACTACCGAAGACCTGCGCGCCGCCAAAGATATGTCGGCTGAGGATCGCCAGGCAATGATCCAGTCGATGGTGGCGCGTCTCGCGGGACGCTTGGAAGAGAACCCCGATGACTTGGATGGATGGCTGAGATTGGCACGCGCCTACCGCGTACTTGGGCGCGGATCGGATGAGGTCAAGGCGTTGGGTAAAGCGGCGGAAGTGGCGCCGGGCAGAGCCGATATCCAGCTGCAATATGCCCGAGCCCTGTTCCCACCCGGGACCGATGAAACCGCTATTTCCGAGGATTTCAAGCGTCTGATCGTCAAGGTTCGAGATCTCGACCCCGAGAATGTTGAGGGCATGTTCTTTGCGGGTATGATCGCGGCCAGTTCCGGCGACAAGATCGCAGCACGGTCACTTTGGCAGGGCGTACTCAAGCGCCTGGGACCCGACGCGCCGGCGCGCGAGATGTTGGAAAAGCGGTTGCAGGCTCTTGGTGGATAGTTATCTGTGTATCGATGTAGCTTGGGAGCGTGAAACACATCGACAATTCAGCTGATGCGATACTGGTTTTTTTAACATCTATGGGCATCATGGGGTAACTCGTTATAGAGCTGGGGCCTTAGCCGTACCTTGTGCGTTCCTCTCGCCTCTGAGATACTGTGCCGATCTGACGACCGCCTTTAGGCACTCCTTGACCCTTGGCATTCTTTGACCCTTGAACAACCAAAATTAAGCCTCCCCGGGCCGAGAGAATTCGCGCGGGCTATGGATCGCCATGCAATTGTGGGCGGCGCGGTGGCAACGCTGTTCGCTTGCACTGGACCCTTGGCGCTCATCCTCGCGGTCGCTCAGGCACGCGGCATAGAGACGGCCTTTACCACCGGGTGGATTTTCGCCGGCTACGCAGTTGGCGGCGTGCTTTCTATAGCCTTTAGTTACATCTACAGAACGCCGATCGGACTTGCGTGGACAATCCCCGGCACCGCTATGTTGTTCGCTGCCCTAGAGAATTTGACTTTGGGCGAAGCGCTAGGTGCGTATCTGGTGACCGGGCTTGTCCTGACGTTTCTTGGCACCACCGGTTGGATCGGCTGGATTATGAACCGTATTCCGGTTCCGATCGTCATGGGCATGGTGGCGGGGGTATTCCTTCCGATTGGGTTGGAAGTGGTGCTCGGGTTCGCTAACGACGCGATACTCGCTGGTGCGACAGTTGCAGGCTTTCTCATAGCGTCGGCTGTGCCTGGTCTTGGTCGTATCGTGCCACCGGTGTTGGCGGGATTGGTCACGGGGGCTTTGGCCGTCGTCTTCAGCGGGCAAATGCCAGAGGTTGCGATCGGAGAGCATTGGGTAATTCGCCCGATTGTCTTTCAACCAGTGTTCACCTGGCGGGCCATGGCCGAACTGGTCTTGCCGCTGACAATTGCTGTCGTCGCCATCCAAAATCTGCAAGGGGTCACGGTCCTTCGCCAAGCAGGGCATGAGCCGCCGGTCAACGCCCTGACGATTGCCTGTGGCTACGGCTCGCTCATCATGGGGGCCTTTGGATCGGTGCCGACCTGCGTTACCGGACCGGTGAACGGCATACTCGTCACGTCTGGCGCGGTGAAAGAGAAACAATGGGCTGGTGGTGTCGTCTTCGGCGTCATGATTTTGTTGTTCGGTCTTTTCTCGCCGGTTATGACCAGCCTGGCGACCTCGCTACCGACAACATTCATCGCTGTTCTCGGCGGTCTTGCGATGCTGCCGGTATTGACGGGGGCCTTCCGCAACGCTTTTTCAGTCGGCCCACAACTCGGCACGCTGATCGCTTTCATGGTTACGGTCAGCGAGATCAAGTTTCTCAATATCGGCGCCCCGTTTTGGGGCTTGGTTTTCGGTTATGCCGTCGCATGGTTGCTTGAGCGTGAGCACCTGAGCGCCAAAACCTAGTTTAGGGAAAAGCGACATGCCTGTTACCGACTATAACAACACCAGCCTAACCGTCTCCGATATGGACCGGTCGATCGCGTGGTACCGTGACAACTTGGGGTTCGAGGTTTTGTCGGACCGTATTCGCGACCCCGAGTATTGCGAGGCCCTGACCGGTGTGGATGGTGCACAGATACGAATGGTACATCTGGATGGCTCTGGCGGTCGGATCGAACTGATGCAATACATCAAAGGTGCTGGCGGAGAAATCGACAAGGCGACCAACCATGTTGGCGCCATGCAGGTCGGCTTCATGGTCGACGACGCCCACAAATTTTACGACGAACTAGTAGCCAAGGGCGTTCGCATGCGCTCCAAGCATTTGGTCGAGATCACCGAGGGCCCGAACAAGGGTGGTGCCATCTTCTTCGCCGAAGACCCAGACGGTATTGTCGTGAAGTTCCTACACCTGCCGGCGGGTTAGTGCCGCATCAACTTGGCCAAAAATGCGATAACGCTCTAGGGTTTTAGTTTTAGGATCAGGCAGGTGGTGGTGCCGTGGCCGAGGAGCTTGTCGGCAGCATCGCGGATCTCGCCCTCGGCAGTGGCAGTGCGCCCGCCGCGATGAATAACGCGGCCCTCGACACGTACGCGCCCGGTCTCGACCGTCATGGCGCGCACCAAATTGATCTTGTATTCCATGGTGGTGAAGGACGTGCCGGCCTCAAGTGTCGATTGGATGGCATAGCCGAAGGCCGAATCGAGCAGCACGCCGTAATACCCGCCGTGCACGGCGCCGCCGGCGTTATAGAGATACTCCGTCGCCTCGGCCTCGAATACGGCCGGTCCATGCTCCGTTTCGATCAGGTGAAAACCAAGCGCCGCTGCGATTGGAGCCTGAGGCAGTTTGCCGTCGATTGTGTCTTGCAGCACCTCGATCCCCGGACGCTCGCGGATAGCGGTGCTGAAAGCGCCGGTATCGTGCCATCGAATTGTGTGCTCGCGTTCAGTGCTCATTAACCCCGTTCCCCCAAAATATTTCTCTTCAGGCGCCGACATTCTACCGAAGTGTCGCATTTAAGCCGAAGCGTGGCGCAGTACAGCAATTCGAATGCCCAGCAAATCATTAAATGCACATATGGGGTTGGCACATCCGATCCTATCAAGCGGGCCCTATCAGGTGGCCCAATCAAGCAGCCAGGAGGACGGCAGCGATGGATGCGAACCAGATCATGCGAGCCATGCGCGGCTTCTCGATTGAAGCAACCCCGGCCTCAGCAACAAAGATTGAGAATTTTACCAGCCATTTGGCTCCGGGAACGACGGTCAATGTCACATTCTTGGCTGATTCGGATCCGGCAGACACAATCGCGCTCTGCACTCGTTTGCGGCGCGAAGGCCTGGAGCCGGTGCCGCACGTCGCTGCACGAGGATTCCGCGACGAGGCGGCGCTGGACCGATATCTTGGCGCTCTCACCGACCAGGCGGGCGTACGAGAGGTCTTGGTGATCGCGGGCGGATTATCTCGCCCGGTCGGTGCTTATGACAATTCCATGCAAGTGCTCGCCAGCGGCCTCCTGCAACGCCATGGGATCACCCGGGTTGGGATTGCAGGACATCCTGAAGGATCGCCCGACATCCCAGGGCCGGCATTGGCTCAAGCAATAGAATTCAAGAACGACTGGGCGCGAGAGACCGGTATCGAAACTTATATTGAAACTCAGTTTTGTTTTGACCCCGATGCGGTCTTGGCGTGGGAGCGCACCATTCGCGCTGCCGGCAACCGCTTGCCGATCCATATCGGCGTGCCCGGCCCCGCGAGCTTGAAGACCTTGCTGAAGTTTGCGCAGATGTCGGGTGTCGGACCGTCCATGCGTGTGTTGACCCGCAATACCCGTAATCTGGCCAAGCTGTTGAGTGTACAGGCGCCGGATCGTCTGATAGCCGGACTTGCGCGGGGCATCGAAGAGGATCCGAACTGCCTGATCCAGGTCATGCATTTCTACCCATTCGGAGGATTGGCCAAGACGGCCGGATGGGCGAACGCGGTCTCCGCCGGCCGTATTGTGCCGAAACGGGACAACGGATTTGATCTTGTCGGTGAGGGTGCGGATTCGCGCGTCTCAATGGCTGCATCATGATCCAAACACGACTGATCTTACAGGAGACCCCGCAATGACCGACACTGTCGTCAGCTCCGCCAATAGCGAATTGATCATTGGTTTCGACCAGCCATTCCGCATCATCGGAGAGCGAATCAATCCGACCGGCCGAAAGCTGCTTTCAGCTGAGATGGCGGCGGGCGACTTCAGCCGCGTCGAAGCGGATACGCTGGCCCAGGTCGCTGCCGGCGCCCATATGCTGGATGTCAATGCAGGCATTCCCCTGGCCGATGAACCTGCCATCTTGGCCGAGACAATTAAACTGGTTCAATCGCTGACCGACGTGCCGCTCTCAATCGACAGCTCGATCGTCGAGGCCCTGGAGGCCGGGCTTTCGGTCTACCAAGGCAAGGCGCTGGTGAATTCGGTCACAGGTGAGGAAGAACGGCTGGAAGTCGTCCTGCCGCTGATCAAGAAATACGGCGCTGCGGTCGTCGCGATTTCGAACGACGAGACCGGGATCTCCGAAGATCCGGACGTGCGTTTCGAAGTTGCCCGCAAAATTGTTGAGCGGGCCGAAGACCATGGAATTTCCCGCGCCGATGTGGTGGTGGATCCGTTGGTCATGCCGGTTGGCGCGCTCAATCAGGCAGGTGCTGCGGCATTCCGACTGATCCGCCGGTTGCGCGAGGAATTGAAGGTCAACACGACGTGCGGCGCCTCGAATATCTCTTTCGGACTGCCGGCCCGCCACGGCCTGAATGCCGCATTTCTGTCCATGGCGATTGGCGCCGGCATGACGTCAGCAATCTTGAACCCCTTGCACTCCGAAGAGGTTGCCGGTGTGATGGGCGCCGATGTGTTGATGGGGCGTGACCCGGAGTGTCGACGTTGGATTTCCAAGTTCCGTGAGCCGGCGGTTGAAGGCTCAGCTGCCGATGTATGGCGCGGCGGCCGCGAACGTCGTCGCCGCCGGGCCTAAGTGATGAGAGATCGGGCGTGAGCGAAACCGAAGGCCGAAGCGTCAATGTCGTCTTCACACCGTCCGGTAAGCGCGGACGGTTCGACGCAGGTACCTCGGTGCTGGAGGCGGCGCGGAAACTTGGCGTCGATCTCGATTCTGTTTGTGGTGGCCGGGCGATCTGCGGGCGTTGTCAGGTCAAGCCGAGCTTCGGTGCGTTCGCCAAATTCCAGATCACCGCAACAGCTGAAGGCCTGAACGCGCAAACCCCATCTGAGGCCCGTTACGCCGAAAAGCGCGGGCTGGGCGATGGCCGTCGCCTCGGCTGCAACCTCGCATTGCTTGCCGATGCCGTGATCGATGTTCCGGCTGAAAGCCAGGTTCACCGCCAGATCGTGCGAAAGCGCGCCGAGGCGCGGGACATCGAGATCGTTCCGGTTGTCCATCTGCACTACGTCGAAGTGCGGCAGCCGGACATGCACGATCCCTCCGGCGATTTCCGCCGGCTGTGCGAAAGCCTGCGTGAGCAATGGCCCGATTGGGGCATTGCCGAGGATGTGCGCTGCGATATTGCTGTGCTGTCATACTTGCAGAAAGCCCTTCGAGAGGGCGACTGGAAGGTGACAGTAGCGTTGCGGGATGACGATCAGGTCGTCGCGGTCTGGGCCGGGTTTCGTGAGCGGATCTACGGGCTCGCGGTTGATATCGGCTCCACCACCATGTCAGGCCATCTCTGCGATTTGCGAACCGGCGAAGTGTTGTCTTCGGTTGGTGTTATGAACCCGCAGATCAGATTCGGTGAAGATCTGATGAGCCGGGTTTCCTACGTGATGATGAACCCTGGCGGCGAAGAAGAGATGACCCGCGTCGTGCGCGAAGCGGTGAACCATCTGGCCGCCCAGACGACGGCTGAGATTGGCGCTGGGCCAGACGAAATCCTGGATTTGGTTTTCGTTGGCAACCCCATCATGCATCACCTGATGCTGGGCATCGATCCGATCGAACTTGGCGGTGCACCGTTTGCGCTGGCCATAGACACCGCCGTCGAGGTTTGGGCCTCGGAGTTGGATCTGCACCTGCATACGGGGGCTCGGGTTTATGCGTTGCCCTGTATCGCCGGGCATGTCGGGGCTGATACCGCCGGTGTGGTGTTGTCGGAGTCGCCGCATCTGCAGGACGAGATGACCTTGCTGGTGGATGTTGGCACCAATGCCGAGATGGTGCTCGGCAACCGAAAGCGCCTGCTCGCTTGCTCTTCGCCCACCGGGCCGGCCTTTGAGGGTGCTCAGATCATGCACGGCCAACGCGCGGCCGCAGGTGCTATCGAGCGCGTTCGCATCGACCGAGAGACTCTGGAGCCGCGTTTCAAGGTGATCGGCTGCGAGCTTTGGTCGAACGAAGAGGGGTTTGACAAGGCAACCGCCGGCCACGGTATCACTGGAATATGTGGCTCCGGTATCATCGAGGCGATCGCCGAGATGTATCTGGCTGGCGTGGTTGACAGCTCAGGTGTCATTCGCGGCGAGTTGGCCGACCGCACGCCACGCGTTATCGCCGACCACCGCACGTTCTCGTACAAATTGACCGAAGAGGTGTGGGTCATACAGCCGGACATTCGCGCGATCCAACTCGCCAAGGCTGCCTTGCATGCCGGCGCCAAGCTTCTGATGGAGCGCATGGGTGTGGCGGAGGTCGACCGGGTCATCCTGGCGGGCGCCTTTGGCAGCCATATCGATGTCACCCACGCCATGGTGCTTGGCATGATTCCGGATTGCGACCTGTCACGGGTCTGGTCGGTTGGCAATGCTGCTGGGACCGGTGCACGCATCGCGCTTTTAAACAAGTCGGCGCGCGGTGAGATCGAGCGGGTGGTGCGCCGGATCGAGAAGGTCGAAACCGCCGTCGAACCGCGATTCCAGGAGCATTTTGTCGACGCCATGGCCTTTCCACACAAAACCGACCCCTATCCCAATCTGGCGCGTGCGGTTGATTTGCCCGAGGCACCGGTGGCGGTTGCCGTGGAAGATGGCGGGCGTCGGCGCCGGCGGTCGAGGCGGGGTTAGTGGGTTGGATTGCCTGTGGCGGCGCCCTTCGACACGGGCTTCGACAAGCTCAGCCCGGCTCAGGATGACGAAGCAAAAATATTTACGTCATCCTGAGCCGGATCGAGTGAGCGGAGCGAGCCGAGATCCGTGTCGAAGGGCGTGTTTCCGTCCCCTGTGACGATTTTTCGATGACCCGAGCAACCACCCTGGTTTAACATTCCGGTCTCATCAAGTTTGCCCCGACCCAACCGGAGACCCGGTCCCATGAAGATCTATCGCGGTGCGCGCACCATTGACGGTATCGAGGTGACGGTCGACGGCAATCCGCTTGACCCTCGCTACGACCTCGCGCGCCATACCAATGCCGGGTTCGAATGGGGTTACGAAGGCGACGCAGCCCGTCAATTGGCTCTCGCGATCCTGGCTGATCATACGGGCGACGAGGCGACCGCCATGCAGCAGTCGGCCGGATTTATGACCCAGGTTGTGTTAGAACTCGACAACGAGTGGGAATTGACTGCCGAGCAAATCGCGGCGGCACTAAATGGAGCTGGACTGGGCGGAACTGGACCGGGTGAAACGGCATGAACGACGCAAGGACGAAAGCCATGGTGACGGACAAGCAGCTCGAATTCCGGCGGGAATATCGCTCGCGCATTGCCGGCTGGTATAATGGTCCAGTGCATGTAGTCGTGATTTATACTCTCGGCGCCGTCGCTTTCTGGCTCTATATGCAACACATAAGCACACCGCTCTGGTGGGAATGGCTGGTCATTCCAGTGACCATTGTCGGCTGTAATATCTTCGAGTGGTTTCTGCATAAACAAGTCCTGCACCGGCCGCAAACCAATCCGGGCCTGCGCGCGATGTATGACCGCCATACTTTGAACCATCACCAGTTCTTCACCGACAGCGAGATGCGGTTCCGCGACGAAAAGGATTGGCGCGTCACCTTCTTTCCGCCCTATGCATTGGTGATCTTCATCCTGATGTCGCTACCGGCGGCGTTGATCCTCGGGTTTATCGTCAGCGAGAACGCCGGTGCCCTCTTTATGGCCACCACGACGGGGCTCTACCTCGTCTACGAATTCATGCATTTTTGCTGTCATGTCGAAGAGAACGCATTTGTCCGGTGGTGCCCCCTCGTCAACACCATCCGCCGACATCACACGGCGCATCACAATTCGCGCCTGATGATGGAATTGAACATGAACCTGACCTTTCCGATTTCGGACTGGTTGTTCGGAACCTCCGATCTGGATCGCGGCCTGCTTGGGCATCTGTTCAACGGCTACGGTACGGCGCACCTGAAAACCAACCTGCGCGGCATTCCCAAACGCCCCGACGAAGCCGCCATGTTGCCGGTTCCGGCGGAGTGATGATGGCTCAAAAAGTAAACGTCATTCCCGCGAAGGCGGGCATCCAGGCTGTTGTCGCGGTATATAACTGGATCCCCGCCTTCGCGAGGATGACGGTAGAGGAAATCAGTTAGGAACGCCCCGGCCATGCCCGTGAAAATCAAACTCCCGTTGTCGCTGCTCGTGCTGTTGGTTGGCGCTGGTGCCTACTACTTCGAGACCGGTGCCGGCAACGAAATGGCCGGTAAGATCGCCGGCGGTCTCTCTGTGCTGATGGTCGCCGCGATGTGGGTGTTCCCGGAGACCGGTGGGCGTAAGGGCGCGGAGTAGGTTTCGTTGTCGAAGGGCGTTCCCTCAAACCTACTGCGTCGCCACCGACAGTGCCGCACTCTTGCCCGCGATCTTGCCGAAGACAGCACCTGACGTGAGCCCTGTTCCACCTGGATAGTTGAAGTAGAAGATCCCGCCGACCAACTCGCCGGCTGCGTAGAGCCCCTGCATCGGCTTGTGGTCGCGGTCGAGCACCTGCGCGCTGCCGTCGACGCGCAGGCCGCCGAAGGTGAAGGTGATACCGCAGGTGATCTGGTAGGCCTCGAAGGGGCCCTCGTCGATGGTGTTGGCCCAGTTGCTCTTCGGGATCTCCTGGCCCTGGGTGCCGCGCCCGTCCTTGACGTTCGGGTTGAACGGCACGTCGGTCATGACCGAGGCGTTATAGGCCTTGATCTCGGCCAGGAACGCCTCCGGGTTCACGCCTTCAAGCTGCTCGGCCAGGCCCTCGATCGTGTCGGAACTGACCTTGGTCACCTGGCGGATGCGATACTCGTCGCGCAGCAGGTGTACGGTCTTTTGATCAAAAATCTGCCAAGCGAAATTGTCTGGTTGCTCGAGGATCACCCGGCCGTATTTGGCATAGGTGTAATTGCGAAAATCTGCGCCCTCGTCGACAAAGCGACGGCCGGTGGCGTTGACCATGATGCCGAAGGGATAGGAGTGCTTCTGGAAAGCGTCGCCGACCGCCAGATCGCCGAACTCGGGCGCGTTGCGCTCCCAACCGACGGCGTGGCAACCGGACCAGTTACCGGCCGGGCTGGCGCCGGC
>JABIRP010000083.1 GCA_018699735.1 Rhodospirillaceae bacterium
GCGGCCAAGGCTGGCCGCTCCGGCATCCTGCTGGTTTTGGCCCAGGCATGCTTTTCCCTCGGTCTGGTACCGCATTCGATCTATTGGGTCGATTATCTGGTGCGCGGGCTGGATTGGTCTCTGGCCGAGGGCGGTTTCCAATGGGTTCTATTCGGTCTCGGCGCGGTTCTGGGCACTACGCTCTGGGGACGGCTGGCTGATCGGATCGGGTTTACGCCGGGGCTGGTATTGATCTTTCTTTCGCTCGCCAGCGCGGTGGCACTACCGGTGCTGTGGCCGGGCAAGCTGACGGTGATCTATTCCTCGCTGGTATTGGGCGCTCAGCCGGGCCTTTCGGCGGTGATCGCCGGCAGCGCCCAACAGGCTGTCGGAGCTGGGACCATGCTGGCGCTCTGGCGCTGGATGGTGCTCGCGGTTGGTGCGACCCAGGCGGTCGGGGGAGTGGCGTTGGTTTGGTTGTTCGAGGCGACCGGAAATTATACACCGGTCTTCCTGGTCGGTGCCGGAGCCTTCGCATTGGCGGCTGGATTGAGTGCCAGAATTGGGCGGTGATCGGGCGGTGAGCTGGGCGGTGGGTTAAAACAGTACCGCTTTAACCTAAGCGCTGCCGGCGGTATTCGGTTTGTCCGGTTGGTTGCGAACATAGCGCATGTCGCGCAGGTCGATCCGCACCAAGTTCGGGATCCCGCTTTTGGCCATGATGTGTTTCTCCAACTCATCCTGCATCAACCGAGAGGCGGAATCGTTCAGGCCATGCGCGAAGATTTTTTCCACAACCCGAACTAATCCCTCTGTCCGTTCGGCGGCCATTGCGTGGACGTCTTCGGAATCGAACCAAAGTGTCACCCGCGCAATCCCACTGACATTTTCCTGTTTACCGCGGAATGAGGTGACCTCGACGTCACCGCTGATCTCATCGGGAAGTTCTAGGGGGATCCAGCGCCCGTAGATCCGATTGACGCGGGTGCGATAGAAAAATAGCAAGCCGGCCATCACAACGGTCACCAGAAATCCGGCCGCGACCGGAACGTTGAAATAATACTTCCACGTTGCGTCAAAAAGTTTGGCTATGAGCGTGAATATCATCGGCCCTATGGCAATGACGCCCAGGACGGCCGCACCCGCGATCAAAAGCCGCATCATGTTGCCGGCGACATGATAATTTGGCGGGAAACAATCTTCGTTTTCGGGGCCGGCTTTTTGGCTGTCCATAATTCGGTTGCCTAGTGGCAGTTGGTGCGGGCAGTTGATGCGGGCAGTTGGTGCGGGCGTGAATTCACAGCCTCTTCGAGCCAACCAAAGCCCTCCGAAAACCTTCCACCAATCTGT
Source organism: Rhodospirillaceae bacterium (assembly GCA_018699735.1). GTDB lineage: Bacteria > Pseudomonadota > Alphaproteobacteria > Thalassobaculales > Thalassobaculaceae > JABIRP01. The sequence continues at coordinate 1,330 of JABIRP010000083.1, forward strand.
CTGAATTATGGCGTCCGTCAAGCTGGAAGCCCCCTACTGGGACTGTCGGATTTCCCGTATACGAGGATTACATTTGGGAAAATTGTTGTCTGTGCTTGCGCCCACCCATCATTCAACGCCAAGCTGTCGGTCAAATTTTGCATCAGGGGATATCAGTGGCATGAGCGGCGACACATACGACTACATCATCGTCGGAGCAGGCTCCGCCGGCTCGGTCCTGGCCAATCGGTTGACTGAAGACGGACGCAGCCGCGTGCTTTTGCTGGAAGCGGGACCGGCGAGCCATCCCTATACCTCGCTGCCAATCAGTTTCGGGTTGCTGATCGCCAACCCGGCAGCCAACTGGTGTTATCGCTCTGAGCCGGAAGAAGGCACCGCCAATCGCGAGATCCCGGTGCCGCGAGGCAAGGTTCTTGGCGGCTCCAGTGCAATTAACGGTCTGGTTTTCGTGCGGGGCCAGCCACTCGACTACGACACCTGGGCCCAGTTCGGCAATCGCGGCTGGAGCTTCGATGACGTGCTGCCGCTCTTCCAGCGCATGGAGAACTTTGAGCATGGTGCCGATGATCTGAGATCCCAGGGGGGACCGCTCAACGTCGTCGAAGCTTACGACCAGAGCCCGCTCTACGATGCGATTTATGCCGCCGGTGAGGAACTCGGGCACCCGCGCAATCCGGATTACAACGGCGCCAGCCAGGAAGGCATCTGCAAGACCCAGACGACAATTCGCAACGGCCGGCGCATGAGTACGGCGGTGACCTATCTGAAGCCAGCCCGCTCGCGCCCGAACTTACGGATTGTAACCGGTGCGTTGGTGCATCGGGTACTGCTGGAAGGAACGAAGTGCGTCGGTGTCGAATACGAGGCCGGCGGCCAGAAGGTCCAAGCGAAGGCCGGAGCGGAAGTGATCGTCTCATGTGGCGGCGTCGCATCGCCGCAACTGCTGGAGCTGTCCGGAATTGGGCGCCCCGACGTGCTGGGCGAACACGGCATCGAAGTTCGTCACGCGCTCCAGGGTGTCGGCGAGAACCTACGCGATCACATCAATGCACGCTTGATGTGGCGCGTGACCGAGCCAGGCTTGTCTTACAATGACAAAGCGCGCGGGCTCGGTTTGGTCTGGCAGGTCTTGCGTTACGCCACCACTCGGCGCGGTTTCCTCAGCCTTCCATCAGCACCGATGCTGGCTTTCCTGAAAACGCGGCCGGAGCTTGAGACGCCGGATGTGCAGTTTCACATCTGCCCGTTCGCGGTCAAGGATCCGACCCGGCGCCTGTTGCAGCCCTATCCGGCAATCACCATCACCTGCTACCAACTTCGCCCGGAGAGCCTCGGGTCTATCCATGTGAAGTCGGCTGACCCAAAGCAGCATCCGGCGATCCGGTTCAACTTTCTAGGCGACCCGATCGACCAGCGCACCATGATCGATGGCTTTCGCATGGTTCGCGGCTTGGCCAATGCGAGTGCCATGGATGGCTATCGTGGTGAGGAGATGAGCCCGGGACCGGGTATTGAGAGTGACGATGAGATTCTCGACTGGATCCGGGGCAACTCCGAGACCGCCTACCATCCGATTGGTACCTGCCGCATGGGGTCCGGCGATGAAGCCGTGGTCGACGAGCGCCTGCGGGTTCACGGCCTCGAGGGGTTGCGGGTGGCCGATGCCTCGATCATGCCGACCATGGTTTCCGGCAATACCAACGCCGCCGCTATCATGATCGGCGAGAAAGCTGCTGACATGATCCGGGCCGATAACTGACTATAAAAGGCCTCACCGAATGTCGCCAAGATTAGGCGTAATCCTTCTCGTCACGACCTGGTTTTGCTGGGGCTTCAGCTACCCGGCAACCGGGATCATGCTGGATACTGTGGACGTCTGGGCCGGGCGCAGCATCGTCATGGCAGTGAGCGGCGTGATGCTCTTGGCGCTGGCCTATGTCCAGGGACACGAGATTGCCGTACCGCGCGCGCATTGGCGCGACCTGGTGATCGCGGCGGTGTTCAATATGACCATCTTTCAGGTCGCGATGACGGTCGGTATCCATCTGTTCAGCGCTGGTCGGACGGCCGTGATCGTCTACACCATGCCGCTCTGGGCGATGCTCTTCGCTTGGCCGTTGCTCGGCGAACGTCCCGGGCGGGCGCAGCTTCTGGCCTTGCCGTTGGGTATGGCCGGGCTCGCTGTTTTGATGAGCCAGGATTTCACCCATTTGCGTCATGCGTCGGCCGGTGCGCTCACGACCCTGGTCGGCGCGATCGCTTTCGGGCTCGGCACGGTCTTGATGAAGCGGCGGGCCTGGACCAGCAATCCGACCGTGCTTGGTGGCTGGCAGTTGATCATTGGGGTCCTGCCAGTCGCCGTCGTCTGGGCGATCTTCGCACCGGATACGGTCTGGGCTGAGGTGTCGACGGAGAGCTGGCTGGCGATCGCGTATCTAGTCGTAATAGCGAATGCGCTGGCGTATTTCTCCTGGTTCCGGGTGGTATCGATCTTCCCGGCGACGGTCTCCGGTATCGGCGCCATGGCAGTTCCTGTGGTTGGTATTATCGCTAGTGCGATGTTGGTTAATGAGGCGGTTGGTTGGCGCGAATTGGTGGCGCTTGGCCTGATCTGCTCGGCGGTCGGGATCAATCTGTACGCGGCGACGCGCTAGCGTTGAGGAGGCGATATGCGCGACGACTATGTTCACGGTTATTCCGAACGCGAGCGCCAGCGGCTCGGCGATCAGGCCGCCAGCCTTGCCGAAATTCTGCACCACGATACCGGCTTTGGCGCCGGGGAGCGTGTGCTGGAGGCAGGTTGCGGTGTCGGCTCGCAGACCGTCACCCTGGCAGCGGCAAGCCCGGAAACCCAGTTCACCTCGATCGATATCTCAGAGCCCTCGCTCGCGGCAGCGCGGACGGCTGTGGCGGAACGGGGCCTCACCAATGTGACGTTCGCGCATGCCGACATCTTCGATTTGCCTTATGCCGATGACAGCTTCGACCATGTCTTTATCTGTTTCGTGCTGGAGCACATGTCCGATCCAGCGGGAACACTCGCCGCACTGCTGCGCGTGCTTCGGCCTGGCGGATCATTGACCGTGATTGAGGGTGACCACGGATCGACATTTTTTTCACCAGATAGTGATGCCGCCCGAGATGCCGTGCGATGTTTGATCGAGGCCCAGGCAGCGGTTGGCGGCGACTCACTGATCGGCCGCCGGCTCTACCCGGTCCTGTGCAGTGCTGGGTTAACCGACGTACTGGTCAGCCCGCGCTTCGTTTATGTCGATAACAGCCGACCGCAGTTGGAAGACGGTTTCACCCGCAACACCTTCGCCGCCATGGTCGAGGGCGTGCGTGATCAGGCGCTGTCGCTGGGATTGATCGAGCCGGAGCGGTTCGATCAAGGTGTCGCGGATCTCTACGCGGCGACCGGGCCGGAGGGTACGTTTTGCTACACGTTCTTCAAGGGCGTGGGGGTTAAAGGATAGGGTTAATCTTATTGGGTCCGGCCTCCTTTCAACGTCATTCCCGCGAAGGCGGGAATCCAGAGTTTTTTCGCTTGAATTATCAGCTGAGCAGATTCCCAACCGAATCAGTTGAGAATGATGCTTAAGAATCAGTAATGTGCTTTCAAATTAC
>JABIRP010000084.1 GCA_018699735.1 Rhodospirillaceae bacterium
CGACCTGCCAAGCCCAAGCGACTCAGACATAGACACCTACTACAAAGCCAACGAGCAGGATTTCATGGCGCCTGAGTACCGCGCTGTTTCCTATATCGCGATCACGCCGGAAGATCTGGCAAGTGGTGTGTTGGTCGCCGAGGACGAATTGCGCGCCGAGTACGATGCGCGGATCGACCAGTACCGCACCAACGCAACCAGGAACATCGACCAGATCCTGCTCGACGACGAAGCCAAGGCGCGCACGGCCATGGACAGGATCAAAGCCGGTGAAGATTTTGCTGCCGTCGCCAAGGATCTGACTGGCCTGGATGCGGACGCACTGGCCTTCGGTGAGGTAACCCGAGAGGAACTAACCGGTGAGGCCGTTCGAGAGATAGTGTTTTCTGCCGAAAAGGGCGCCATTACCGCCCCGGTCCAAAGCGACCTCGGGTGGCATATCTTCCGGGTCAACAGCGCCAGCGACGAGACCGTGCAAAGCTTTGAGCAAGTCCGCGATCAAATTCACACCGATATGGCCCGAGACCGGGCGCTCGATAGTGTCTTCAAGCTGGTGAACGATCTGGAAGACGAACTCGGCGGCGGTTCAACACTGGAAGAAGCGGCAAAGGCCCTGGATCTAAAGGTGCGCAAGGTCGCATCCGTTGACAGTTCTGGCCTTGATCCGAGAGGCAAGCCTGTGACCAGCCTGCCAAAAGACCGCAGCTTCATCACTAAGGTCAGCCAGACCAAAAGTGGTGAGCGGAGTGAATTGATCGAGACCCGAGACGGAGCCTACTACCAGGCCCGGGTCGATCGGGTAACACCGCCTGCCCTACGGCCTCTCTCGGAGGTCCGTGCAGCGGTGGTCTCGTCCTGGACAGCCGACAAACGGGCTGAGTTGGGGCTGCAGAAAGCCGAAGCCATTCGCAACCGGACCAAGGAAGGCGTTCGGCTGGCGAAGGCTGCCGGTGACGTTGGCCTGACGCTCGCCCAATCGAAACCTTTCACACGGTCCGGTGACGGGCTGGAGCCCACCGATCCGACGGATCTGGCATCCTTGGCATTCTCGCTGAAGTCGGGCGAGGCGGATTTGAGCGAATCCGAGACCGTCGCGGTGGTTTTCGAGTTGAAGCAGATCGTGCCGGCCGATGCGATGAAGGCGAAAGATGCGCATGATCGGTTGACCGAAGAGCTGCGCCAGAACGTCAGCGCCGATCTGGTCGAGACGCTAACCACCGCACTCCGTTCAGAGCACGAGGTCACCGTCGACCGGGGCTACATCGATGCATTGCTTCGAGAATCCCAATGAACGTCTCGCCGGACTTCGCAAGCTTCGCCAAGACTTATGCGGCGGGGCAGCCTCAGGTTGTCTGGACCACACTGATTGCAGATCTCGAAACCCCGGTCTCGGCCATGCTGAAGCTGACCGACGGCCAGAAGAACGTCTTTCTGCTCGAGTCCGTCGAAGGCGGGAATGTGCGCGGCCGGTTCTCCATCCTCGGCATGAAACCCGACCTGATCTGGCGGTTTTCCCGCGACCAGGCGGAAATAAACCGCAAGGCCCGGGTTAACCTCGACGCCTTCGAGCCCTGTACCCAGCCGCCGCTGCAGGCGCTCCGGGCCCTGGTCGAGGAATGCAAGATCGATCTGCCGGACAACCTGCCGCCCATGGCCGCCGGTCTATTCGGGTACATGGGTTACGACGCGGTGCGCCTCAGTGAGGCAATTCCGGATACCAATCCCGATGATCTGGGCGTGCCGGACGGTATGTTTATCCGACCGACCGTGATCTGCGTTTTCGATCGCTTGGAAGACATGGTCACGGTGATCTCGCCGGCTCGCCCCCGCGACGGCATCTCGGCCGAAGCGGCCTATGAAGATGCCCTTGGCCGGCTGGCCGACCTGGTTGCCGATTTCGAGCGCGGCTTGCCGCAGCGTCGCGACAGCGCCAATGCCACCACCCAATTGCCGGAAGCGACCTCGAACACCACGCCCGAGGAATACATGGCCATGGTGAAGAAGGCGAAGGAGTATATCCTCGCTGGCGATGCCTTCCAGATCGTGCCCTCGCAACGCTTCTCAGTGCCGTTCACGTTGCCGCCCTTCGCACTTTACCGGTCTCTCAGACGGCTGAACCCTTCGCCTTTCCTGGTGTATTTCGATTTCGGCCAATTCTCGATCGTCGGATCCAGCCCGGAAATCCTGGTGCGGTTGCGCGACGACACGGTCACTATCCGCCCGCTCGCCGGCACCCGTCGGCGCGGCGCCACGCCGGAAGAAGATCGCGCCTTGGCGGCAGAGCTGCTGGGCGATGAGAAGGAATTGGCAGAGCACCTGATGCTGCTCGACCTCGGGCGCAACGACACTGGCCGGGTCTCAAAGATCGGTACGGTCGAGGTGGTCGAGCAATTCGAGATCGAGACCTATTCCCACGTCATGCACATCGCCAGTCACGTCGAGGGTAAGATCCAGGACGGCCTTGACGCACTCGATGCCTTGATGGCGGGCTTCCCGGCCGGCACGGTTTCCGGCGCGCCAAAAGTTCGAGCGATGGAGATCATCGACGAGTTGGAGAAATCCCGGCGCGGCATCTACTCCGGTGCCATGGGCTATTTTGCGGCCAACGGATCCATGGATACCTGCATCGCGCTGCGAACGGCGGTGGTCAAGGACAGCACCATGTACGTTCAGGCCGGCGCCGGCGTCGTCGCCGACAGTGACCCACGCTCGGAGCATGAGGAGTGCATCGCCAAAGCCAAGGCTCTGTTCCGAGCGGCCGAAGAGGCCGTGAAGTTTGCCAATCGGGCTGGGTAACATAAAGAAACTTAGATTAATTTTTTAAAAATATATCTGTTCATAAAAATTTATTGCAAATCGAACCGCTATTTAGAGCACATTTAGGCGCTTATTCTACGACATCACAGGTATTCTGCCGTAGGCGTATACGGGGGGTCTGGAACGCCGTTGCCACGAGGGGAGCCTGCGTCGATGAAAGATAACTATTATCTGGATAATGCGGCCACGACTTTGCCGAAACCGGAATCCGTCTATCAGTTCATGGACAGCTTCTATCGCAGTCACGGCGTCAACCCAGGCCGGGCCGGTCACGTATTGGCCGTCGAGGCAGAGACCATGATCGTCGAAACCCGCCGGATGCTGGCACAGTTTTTCGGATTTTCAGGCGACCCAAATCGCGTCGTCTTCACCCAGAATGCAACCGACTCGATGAACACCGCCCTGTCCGGAACCTTGGTGCCTGGCGATCATCTGATCATCACCCGCACTGAACACAACTCGGTTCTTCGCCCGGCGAACCACCTGGAGCGTGACCGGGACGTTCGCGTGACCCGATTGTCGCGCGACGAGCAAGGATATATCGATCCGAATGAGTTGCGGGACGCGATAGGCCCCAAGACCCGCGCTGTCGTCATCAACCACGGCTCCAACGTTCTGGGAGCGGTTCAGGATTTGGAGGAGATCGGCCGCATCGTTGGCGAAACCGACGCCATGCTTATTGTCGATACCTGTCAGACAGCCGGCGTGATTGCCATCGACATGGACCGCCTCGGCATCGACGTCCTGGTTTTCACCGGACACAAGGGACTGTTCGGCCCAATGGGGATCGGTGGCCTACTGGTGCGCGAGGGCATCGAGATTGCCTCACCGCGGTTCGGCGGCACCGGTGTCGACTCCATCACGCCGTTCCAGCCGGATACCTATCCGCATCGCCTGGAGGCGGGAACGGTGTCGATCCCCGGCATCGCCGGTCTTCACGCCGCACAGAAATGGTTTGCCGAAGTCGGGCGCGCGCAAGACCCGACGCAGACCGAGCATGCAGGAGCCTGCTGCGCTGCACTGGCGCATATCGAGACCGTCGAACGCGGCCATATCGTCGCGTTGTCCGAGGGACTTAAGGCGATCGACGGCGTCAAAGTATACGGCCCGAACGGCAATCAGCGCCGTGTCGCGACCATGACCTTTAACATCGACGGCGTCCCGGCGGATCAGATCGGCGCCATGCTCGATGCCGACTACGCGATCTGCGCGCGGGCCGGTCTGCATTGCGCCCCACTGGTGCATGAGGACGAAGGCACGGTGGCGCAAAACGGCTCCGTCAGGCTCTCCCCCGGCTATTTCACCGACGAAGAAGACATCGCTCACGTGATTGAGTCGGTGGAAGAACTGGCCGGCATGTACGTGGAATGAGGTTCGGCCGCACTCGCCCTGGCCCTCCCACACCGCTCCCCGGAAGTCGCGAAGCGGCTATCCGGGGCCTCGCCGAGAATATGCAGGGACGTCTGATCGAGATCCCGGCTCTCGCCCAAAACGATCTGGGGCTCGGCCGGGAAGCGGACTCTTTAAGAGATAGCGACGACTGGTAGGGCGCCCCAGTCCTCAGACCGCGTTCGAAATCTCAATCAAATTGCCGTCCGGATCACGGCAATAGACTGAAAGCAGTGTGCCCACCGCGCCAGTGCGCTCGCCCGGGCCCTCGATAATCTCGACACCACATTCCGCCGCCCGCGCCGTAACTTCGGCGACCGGCATATCCGTCAGGAAACAAAGGTCCGCCGAACCTGGGGTCGGGACGTCGGCTTTGGGTTCGAACTCGGCACCAGCCTGATGCAGGTTGATCTTCTGGTTGCCGAAACGAAGCGCCTTGCGGCTCGTACCCGGGTCGGGACCGAATGTCACCTCTTCCATGCCCATGAAGTCGACGTAGAAGCGGATAGTTGCCGCCACATCGCGCGCGGTGATGACCAGGTGGTCGAGGGACCGGATCACGGGCCGCCTACTCCGCCGGCTCGGGCACCGGCACCATGTCCTCATCACCCGGGTTCGGCAGGAACAAGGTCGCCGCCACTGCGAGGACCGCGAAGACCGTCAGCACCACGAACATCCAATAGAACCCACCCGTCTCCAGATGGATGTACGAGGCCAGCGGTACCGCTGCGGCTGAGACGCCGAGCGCCAGCAGGAATTTCACGCCATAGGCCGTCGCCCGCCATTGCGGCGGCGAGTAGCGCGCGAACAGACTGTTCTCGGCCGGCAATGAGGCCGAACTGGCGACGAAGATCATTAACACAGCTGGCCAGATGAACAGTGAGTGCAGATACGCCACAAATACCAGCATCGGCACCTGGATTGCCCAACCGACCACATAGACGAGTTTCAGATTGTATCGGTCGGCAACCCATCCGCCGAGAAGTTGCGCCAGGCTGGAGAGGATGAAGATCGCCCCGGCCAGGGCCCCCACGCCAAAGGTTCCCTCACCCAGCATGTGACCGATTCGCTGATCGAACAGCTTCGGCAAATTGTTCGAGATCGCCTGATAGATCAGCCCCGATGCGATCACCGTGATCGCCAGCACGATGGCGCCGCGCAACATCTCGGACTTGCCGGCCTCAGCGCGCCCGACACTGCCAGCGTTCGCGTCGCGCACGAAACCGCGTCCGACGCAATACCACAGCACAAACCCGGTGGCGCAGCAGACGATGCCCGGAATGATGAATGCGTAACGCCAACTCATCAGATCAATGAATATACCGGCGAGCAGCGGTCCGCTCGCCACACCGACCCCGCCAAAAAATCCGCTGATCCCAAGCGCCTTGCCCCGGCTGCCGGCGTCTCGAACCAGCCAGGCGATGCCGACCGGGTGATAGATTGAACCAAACACCCCGATCAGGCCCAGCCCGACCGCAATGCCGAGCGGCGTGTCCACCAATCCGGTCACGACCGACGCCGCACCGGTGCCTATGAAATAGATCACCATCATCTTCGGAGCAGACCACCGATCCCCTATCCATCCAGCGGGCAACGCACATACACCAAAGAGGATGCTCGCCGGTAGAAACAGCAGCATGAGCTTCCCGTAGGCCAGATCCCATTCATCCTCTAAGGCCAGAATTACCGTTGGGTAGAGCAGCATGAAGAGATGCGAGTAGGTGTGCCCAATACTGGAAAAGACCAGAGGCAGCCGAGAAGATGGAACCGACATAATCGAGAGATCCGGGAAGAGTGACCGAAGACCGTGATAGTCGCACCGGCATCGTCGGTCGGCAAGGAGGATCGCAATGCGGGTTTGCACATGCGAGTTTAAGACATGCGGGTTTGACATAGGGGGTATTGGCGCAGCGTATTTGCTGTCATACCATGATGCGCATGTTCCAGAGGAGGTTTGTCATGCCGAAGCCGGCCAATGACCAACGGCAATCCGGCAAAGGGAAAAAGAACGGTGCGGGTGTGACCCCGGCACCAACGCGAGCGCAACTCGTCTGGTTGCGACGAGGGCTTGAGCAACCCGGCGGGAAGCTGCCGCTCTTCACCCATGACGGACAGACGATCAGCACCAATACTGTGCGGGCCTGCCTCGACAAAGGCTGGGCCGAGCCCTGGTTCACTAATCCACTGAAACCGGACTGGCTCGTCTGCAAATTGACAACTAGCGGCCGTGAGGCGGCTTCAACGGATTAGACTGATTTCCGGAGTATCAACGCGACAGCGGTCTCCGGGTCCCTTGGGGAGGGGATACAACATATGACATTGGACGAGTTCCTGATGACCATAGCCAAGAGTTCGGCTGATGATTGGCGGGTAACCGACGTACCCACCTTCATGTACAGGATCGTTCCCGTGCGCGGCCCCGGTAGCGCCAAGCAGGATTTCGAGATCCAAGAACACAACGTCATGATGACCTACACCAAGGACATCACCATCGGGATGGCCTTCGGCATGGTGATCGACCGGAACTACTCCGAAAGTTGGCTTGACGGCCTTGCGAACCAGCGCGCCGAGGCGATCGTTTGCGATTTTCTGTATTCAGGCGCATTGGTGTTTCGTGAAAGATTTGTCGCCGTAGACGGCTGGCGCTGCATCATGCCGCAGCCGGTCAACAGTGACGGTCCACCACACCGTGTGCCGCACGGACGGTTATTGATCGCAAAGCTTGTCCACACTTTGGTTGGGCCAGGAACCAGTTTCGATTCTTATCTGAAACGCCTGGCGATTGAGCCTTCGAAGGACCCCTGGCCGTAACGAGAGGGCTCCATGAACCAGTTCATGGTCGACGCGCTGAAAGCAGAGGGAGACGACCCGGAACGCGCCATGGCGCGTGTTCTGGCGGAAATAACCAAGCCAGAGACGACCGAGAGGTTGCTCAATCTTGTACTGCCGCATGTCGAGCAGAACATGCGAACGCTGGTCTACATTCTTACCCAGGGCGAACGGATCGGGCATCTTGTACTGGAAACCAATATTGTCGATACGTTGCACGGCGAGGGATACGATCGAATTCTGATTGTAACGCGCTCGCCCGATACATCCGGCGCCAACCGTTTCGCGCTCGGGATTGGCGAGCCGAGGATCAAACACATCCCGACCAATGACGATATCGTACTGTTGCTTGGGATCCTCGACCAAGGAATAGGCACGATCGGACCAATCGATATCCTCATGGTATCGCCGGAAAAGCTGGTCGCTGATTTTGTATTTCACTTGGCCAAAGGGGGTGTACCCAAGGTTATCCCGTTGCGCCCCGATCTCCTCAACCGTGCCAATGCCTTCCTCGGCAACCTCGGTAAAACTGACGACGAGCCGATGGTCATTCTGCATGTGCGAGATATGACATTCCTTCCCCAGGCCTCTCATCACACCTTTCGCTGCGCCCACATCGCGAACTACCGCCCGGCTGTCGACTGGCTCATAGAACAGGGGTATTGGGTCATTCGCATCGGTGAACCAGACTCGGCATCACTCGAGCATCCCTCGCCACGGGTCCTCGAAATCGCACGACGGGCCGATTATGAAGGGTGGATGGACCTAGCCTTCTCGGCACTCTGCAGATTTGCCATCACCTGCCAATCTGGGCCAGAGGCTATGGTGCGGATATATGGCCGACCAAGTCTGATGCTCAACATCCCGCCGGTTCAATTGGTCCCGCACGCGCCTGGAGATATTTTCACGTTCAAGCACGTGCGTGAGACCGCAACAGGCGAGCGACTTCCCTTCTCGGAGATTGTCGCGCGCGCGTTGCCCATGTTCAGTACATCCGAAGAGTTCGATGCTCGCGGCCTGGAAGTTGAGGAAAACTCCGCCGAGGAGATCCTTGCTGCGATCCATGAGATGGTCGAAACCCTCTCCGGGGCCAGGAAACACGATGGCCAGCAATCCAAACGCCTTCATGCCCTCGCCAGCCCACTTGATGAGCGGCTCCGCAAAGAGGATACGCTGTATACTTACGCCCATCCCATGGGTCATATTTCCGAAGAATTCTTGCGTCTCAATCCCTATTTTCTCAACTGATCGCTCTCAGAACGGGAGCCAATTTTTCGCATGCAGCAAGGTGGTATGAAATGTCGATAGGCTTCGTCGGACTTGGCGGAATGGGTGGGGGCGTCGTCAAGAACTTGGCGCTGAAGGGAAGAGCCGTACGTTGCTACGACTTGGATGACGCGAAGATGCAGCGCGCCGCGGGATTTGGCGCTACACCTGTCTCAAACGCCCGTGCGGCCGCAGGCGGCGCCACGGTCTTTGCAATTTGTGTGACGACGGCGGAAATCGTCGAGGACATTTTGTTTGGCCCGAGTGGTGTGGCCACTATTCTGGAAAAAGGCGCCATCGTCCTCGACCACACAACCGTTAACCCGGATCATGTCGAGCGCATGAATAAGCGGTGCCAGGATGCCGGGTTGAGATATTGTGAAGCACCGATGACCCGCACGCCAATTCACGCAGACCAGGGCTGCGTGAACGTGCTCTTCGGTGGTGAGGCCGAATTGCTGGAAGAGCTTCGGCCGATATTCGAGTGTTATGCCGAAAACATCTTCCACGTCGGGCCAAGCGGACATGCGATCCGGTTGAAACTGATCCACAACTTCATCGCCTTCGCCAATGTCGCCGCATTCTGTGAAGGCTTTGCGCTCGCCGCGAGTGAGGGTCTCGACATGACCAAAGTGATCGGGATCATCTCGGCAGCTGGCGGCAAGTCCGGCATGATGGATCTTTATGGCGAGAAAACCCTGCGCCGAGATTTCACCCCGCACATGTCTCTCGCCAACGCTCAGAAGGACGTGAAGTATTACGCGCGGTGGCTGGAGCAGGCTGGATTGCCAGGTTTCATGGCGGAGAGCGTCCATCAGACCTATGCTCTAGCCTCAACACTGGGGCACGCCGACGAGGGTTGCACGGCAATCATCAAAGCCTACGAACATTTGTCAGGTGTCGAAGCTCGATTGCCCGACGCGGATGAAGCAAGCGGTGATCGGTCCTAGACGTGATCTGAAATGGGGGAGACCGAAATTGAGCGAAGTCGAATGGGCGCGCCTGAAAGCACATGAGCTGAGGGCACTGGCCGAACGAAATGCCGTGGTGATGTTACCTGTAGCCGCGATCGAGCAACACGGGCCCCATTTACCGGTCATGGTCGACACCCGCCTCGCCGGAGAAGTTTCCGCCCGCGCGGCTCGCTCGGTCGCGGGCCGCTGTCCCGCCGTCGTCCTGCCAACGATTTGGCATGGCCTCTCCGAGCATCACATGCCCTTCGGCGGCACCATTACACTCGATTTTGATACCTTTCACATGGTCATTCGGGGAGTTGTCGAGAGTGTTCTGCGAAACGGTTTCAGCCGTGTGCTGATCGTCAACGGGCATGGCGGAAATATCGCCGCCTCGGAGATTATCGCCCAGGAACTGACGCTGGAATTCGAGGTTCCCATCCTCGCGGTCACCTATTGGTTAGAAACCACCGCCGCCTTTGATCAAATCCTGGAAGACCAAGAGAATGTGCTGCATGCGGGCGAAGGTGAAACCTCTATGATGCTGGCGCTGGAGCCGGACTTGATCGACCCAGGCCAACTCGCGGGTGCCAAGGGTGCGGACGGTCTCGGGTTCAATCGCGCAGGCAAGTCTGGAGCGCGCTGGCGCTCCCTCGCCCATGTGACGGAGAACGGGGTAATCGGTGACCCAACCAAGGCTTCCGCCGACAAGGGCGAGCGTATGTTGGATGCCGCCGCCGCTGCCCTCGCTGATTTGATTGCCGACGATGCGAGTTGGGCGCCCGAGAAGGACCTGCGTCCGGATGCGATCGGTGGCGTGCGGTTCCAGCGCGATTGAGGGTTAGAGCACCTTTACACAGCCCAAGGAGAGACTGACAGAATGGCCGGAGCGACGCTCGAACTGCTGACTGTACCGGCTGTATTTTTAGGCGGGCTGGTCGGCACACGCCTTCTTATAGGCTCGCTCACCAGACGGAATGTGCTCGACCGGCCAAACGAACGTTCCAGCCACGCCGCACCTGTTCCCCGTGGCGGCGGCATCGCCGTCGTTGCCTCGATCGCACTTGGTTTTCTCTGGCTTGAGTTTACCAGTGAGGTTTCCAACCTGCCTGATCGTGTGATGATCGCCGTCGCGGTCGCGCTCGCGGTGCTTTCGTTCCTGGACGACCTGAAAGGCCTCGGCCCGGTCATCCGATTTGCGGCCCACGCCGCCGCTGTCGCTGTCGGCATGATCGCGCTTGGCGAGGAGGCACGATTGTTCAGTGGCGTGTTGCCAGACTGGGCTGACATCACCCTAACCGCCCTCGCCTGGCTCTGGTTCCTCAATCTCTTCAATTTCATGGACGGCATAGACGGCATCAGCGTCAGCGAAACCGTCGCCATATGCATTGGTCTCTCGGGGTTGGCGCTCTTTGGCATCGCATCACCTTCGGTCTTGCTCTACGCGCAAATCATTGCCGCGGCGGCCTTGGGGTTCTCGCTCTGGAATTGGCATCCGGCTCGCATTTTTCTAGGCGATGTCGGCAGCGTCCCACTCGGCTTCCTACTCGGCTGGCTGCTGATCCAGACAGCAGCCACTCATCCGCCCGCGAGCGGTGGTTGGATGGCGGTCGCGATCTTGCCCGCCTACTATCTGGCCGATGCGACTATCACGCTCCTCCGCCGGGCAGCTCGAGGTGAGCGGGTATGGCAAGCCCACCGAGAGCACTTCTACCAACAGGCAGTGATTTCTGGACGCAGTCATGACCGGGTTTGCCAGGCAATTCTGATCGCCAACGCCGGTCTGGTAGCCCTCGCGCTCAATATTGCCCCGCACTGGCCCTGGCCGGCATTGGCGGCAGCGGTGTTCGTCGTCGCGGTATTGTTGGTCTGGATGCGCGCGCCGATGCGCTGGGGGCCAAGACCGTGAAGATTTTGGTTACCGGTGCGACCGGGTTCATCGGTCGGCAGGCCTGCCGAGAGCTCACCGCGAGCGGTCATGAAGTCACGGCCACCGCCCGCACTGTCGGGCGAGCGGTGGGTATTGATGCCGCACGGATCGTCGTAACCGGTCCCGTCACACCCGAAACGGACTGGTCCGAAGCACTTGCCGGTGTGGAGGCGGTATTGCATCTGCTCTCGCCCTATGTCGCTGGCGATGGTTTCGCGCCCGGGGAAACCGATCCGGCCCGTCAGATGATCGAGACGGCTCGGGCTCTGACCCAACAGGCTGCCGGCGCCAATGTTCTCCGCCTTGTCCACACCAGCAGCATCAAGGCTTCCGGCGAAGCAACCACACACACACCGTTCGGCCCCGAGAACTTAGGGGATCCCGTCAGCGAATATGGCAAAGCGAAACGGGACACCGAACTGGCAATCGCCGAGGCGAGCGCCGGCACACGGATGTCAACAGTGTCTGTTCGTCCGCCGGTCGTCTACGGGCCCGGTGAGCATGGCAGCATACGGCGTCTGATTGGTTTGTTATCTGACAAACCCGGCTGGATGCTCCCTCTCAACGTCAAAACGAACCGACGTTCTTTCATTTATGTTGGCAATCTGGTTTCCGCTTTGATCGCTTGCCTCAAAGTGCCGGGAGAAGGTCATCGCACGATCTTCATCCAGGATGAGCGCGCAGTATCCACAGCGGAGTTGTCTGGTGCCATTCTGCGGGCGTTGGGTAGATCAGAGCAGCTTGGCTTAACGCCGCCGGCATGGCTCGGGCGTCACTTGGGCGGCGTCGGACGACGTTTGTATGGCTCTCTGGAAATCGACGATTCGCTATGCCGGCTAGAACTCGGATGGCGCCCCGCCGTCACGCTCGACGAAGCCATGAGCGCCGCTGTGGCCGCTTTCAGAGAGGAAGCGGCATCATGCAATTGGCCATGCTAAGCTTCGCACGATTTTTCACCCTGCTTGCAAGGGATTGATAGGCGTGTTCTCCCGAGGGCAACGAAGGCTTTTAATCAGCTACTCCCACGACGTTCTAGCGGCGGCGGTTTCCTTTCTTGCCTCGCTTTACCTCCGGCTGGGGTCAGAGATTTTCGAATGGCCGCGCCAGGTCGTCGGCGTAGGCCTGATCGTCTTCACGGCCGTCGCGGCACTCGTTATTTGGGGCATGCGGCTTGACCGGATCGTCTGGCGTTACGTCTCAATCGGCGACCTCTGGCGGATCATCCGGGCAACCTTCCTGATCGTTGTGATCTTTCTTGCGGTCCAGTTCATCTTCACTCGACTTGACGACTTCCCGCGATCGTTCCTGGTAATTGAGATCTTCGTTCTGACCGGCATGCTGGCCGGCTCCCGATTTGCCTACCGGCTGCTTCGAGAGGGTCGGTTCTCAGGCGCCCTCGACAGCGAAGGACACCGCCGGGTGCCTGTCTTGCTGATCGGCGCCGGGGACGGCACGGATCAGTTTATCCGAGAGATGGCGCGCGGCCGGGATGCGCCATACCGCGCCATTGCGATCATCGACGATCGTGGAAACCGGGTCGGGCGCAACATTCGCGGCATCAATGTTGCCGGCACGTTGGAGGAACTGCCCCGCATCTTGGAGCATTTGCGCCAACACGGCCCAGCGCCTGAGCGGGTCGTTATCACCCGGGCTGAAATCGAAGGCGGCAAGGTGCGCAACGTAATCGACATTGCGGGCGGTTTCGGCCTTACGGTTAGCCGAATGCCACCGCTGACGGCCTTCCACGCAGCCGAAGGCGATGGCCGGCCAACAGTGCGACCGGTGAATGTCGAAGATGTCCTGGGTCGCCCGCAAGCCGTGTTGGACCGGGATGCCATGGGCGCGTTGGTGCAAGGCAAACGCACAATGGTAACCGGCGCCGGCGGTACAATCGGCGGTGAACTCGCCCGCCAGATCGCAGCTCTTGGGCCGGCTGAGCTGACCTTAGTGGATGCGTCAGAGTTTCAGCTTTACACGATCGATCTGGAAATCTCTGAGTTAGCGCCAGATTTGCAGCGATCGGCGGTTCTGGCGGATGTGAGGGACAAGACGCGAGTGCGTGAGATTCTGGGTCGCGCTAAGCCCGATCTCATCTTCCACGCCGCGGCCTTGAAGCACGTGCCCCTGGTCGAGGCGAACGCGACAGACGGCGTTCTCACCAATCTGATTGGCACCCGCAACGTCGCTGAGGCCGCGATTGAGTTCAGCGCTTCGGCCATGGTGTTGATCTCGACCGACAAGGCGGTCAATCCTACGAATGTCATGGGCGCGACAAAGCGGGCAGCCGAAATGTTCTGCCAGGCTCTGGACATCGAAAGCCGAGCCAAGAACGGCCCGCAGTTCGTCACGGTACGCTTTGGCAACGTTCTCGGCTCGACCGGCTCTGTGATTCCACTTTTCCAACGCCAACTCGCGCGGGGCGGCCCCCTCACCGTCACTCATCCGGACATGACGCGGTATTTCATGACGGTGCGTGAAGCCGTCGAGTTGGTGCTACAGGCCAGCGCGCTTGAAGACAATGAATTGGCCGAAGGGGGAGCCATCTGCGTGCTCGATATGGGGCAACCAGTCCGCATTCTCGACCTCGCGCGCCAGATGATCCGACTAGCCGGCTTGAGCGAAGGTGATGATATCGAGATCGAATTCACCGGGCTTCGGCCGGGCGAAAAATTGTACGAAGAGCTTTTTCATGAAGGCGAAACATTGCTGAACACAGCGGTTCCTGGCATACATTTGGCGCGACCGCGCACTGCGGACCTTGCTTTGCTGCGGCGCGCGCTCGATGAGCTTGAAGCCGCCGCGCGAGCCCGCCAAAACGAACAAACATTAGCGCAACTCCAACGCCTGGTACCCGAACTGCAACATAATGACGATGTAACACCCGACGCTGACCGCGAAGCGGTGAAACGCTGACAAACTGCCTCGCGTCGCGAGCACTGAGGACAACGAACGGAGTACCGGATGTCATTTCTGCTATCGCGCGGATCGGTACTTCCGGTAATCATCGCCTTGGCAACCCAGATCGCTGTCGCACTGACACTCGCATCGATCCAGGTGGCCGCCCCTACCATCGCCCATGACATTCAACTTGAAACCCGGTGGATCGGTCCCTTTGTTGCTGGCTGTTACGTCGCGGCGATGGCGGTTTCTCTGATCGCGGGCCGGGTCGTCCTCAAATACGACTCGGTGCGCGCCAGTCAAGCCAGCCTGGTCTCCGCCGCGATTGGCGCGCTCCTGTTTTCAACATCTTGGAACCCGGCAATGCTTGCGTCCATGGTGTTCTACGGCGCCGCCATCGGATTGGTGGTTCCCGCGAGCAGTCAATTGATTGCCCGCCACGCCAGCAGCCGAGAATTGCCGCTCGCCATGTCTTTGGGGCAAGCCGGAATGACCGTCGGCCGGTTGGTTGCCGGGCTGGTGGTCCCAACCATGGCGATTCTGGCAGATTGGTCAGACACCTTGATCGCGGCGGCGGTGGCGGCATTGGCGTTGGCCGTTATATTGGAAGGCGCACACCGACCGTTAGAGCCGGCTTCGATGCGCTACCATCGCCTCGCACGACGCCATGCAATGGCGCCCCTCACCCTGTTCCGCGATTATCCCGACCTGCGCCGCCTGGCCTTTGCGTCCGTGGCTTTTGCCGGCGCGCAGCTTTCCTTGGTGGTCTACCTCGTCGCCTACCTGCACGAAGAAGCCGGTTTAACTTTGACGGTTGCCGGCTTCGCATTCGCGCTGGCACAGACTGCCGGCATAGCCAGTCGGTTCGTTATAGGCGCATTAGCAGCGTCCTCCGGGCGCCCGCGGATGGTCTTGGCAGGCATTGGGCTCGCCATGGCTGTCTCAATGGCAGGAGCGTCCGTCCTTTCGCCCGGATGGCCGACGGGGTTGATCCTGCTTGGGGCCATTCTGCTCGGAAGCGTGGCGATGAGTTGGAATGGCCTGATGTTCGCCGAGGTTATCCGGTCCGCCGGTCGCGAGCATGCCGCTGTCGCAAGCAGTGCGATTTCACTTGTCACCTTCCTCGGCCTCATCATCGGACCAGCCCTGTTCGGTGGGCTGCTTGCCCTTGGCGGCGGTTACGGACACGGCTTCCTCGCCTTCGCCACTCTCGTCGCACTTGCCTCGGTTGCAATCATCGGTCAACCGCGCCTTGTCACCAATTCCGCCAAGTAGATTCGGAGCCTCACGCTATGGAACAAATCACCATCGCCGACACAATCGAACGTCAGGACCTTGCGACAACGACAGCCGACCGACCGGTCCGTGAGGTGGTTCGAATGATGACCGAGCGGCATATCGGTGCCGTGCCAGTGCTCGACGGAGAGCACCTGATCGGCATCTTCACCGAACGCGATGTGATGACCCGGGTGCTCGACAAAGGGCTTGATGCCGACACCACGGCAATCGGCAAGGTCATGACGGCGGCACCCCGGACGGTGGACCCGAGCCTGACGATCCTGGAAGCGCTCGCGATCATGGCCGAGGGCGGCTACCGGCATCTGCCCGTAGTCGTCGATGGAGATCTCGTCGCCATCATCTCGATCCGCGATTTGTATGCTGCCGTCACTGGGGGACTGGAAGAGGATATTCTGGCACTGACCAGCGGCGTGATGTGAGGGCGGACGCCTAGGTTACTTGTATCCCGCCGCCCGGCATTGGTCAGCGAGGGCCATGATCTCGGGATCGCTAAGAGAATTGCCGTTGTACTCAATTTGCCCAGAATTGATGTCATAAGACACCGACCCCGTCGACGCCGTGCCCTCCATCAAAGTAGAGCCAGCCGAAATTCCATAGGCCTCCAGCGCATCGAAGGAGAGCGCGATGGTAATCTTGTTCGGTGCCTTGATGATCCGCGTTCCCGGGAGGTCCGCAGGCTTTACCGGCCGCCCGTAGGCATCGACACCAGGTTTATAGGCAACATCCGCCGAAGGTTTGTGCGCAACCAACCGCCTGCACTCTTTTTTGCTCACTTGGACCTCGACTGCGCCGTCCTCAGCCGCGTAGCTCGATTGTGACAACAAGAAAGTTCCAGCGAACCCCGCCGCCAAAAGCGTGAACGTTTTACTCATAGTGCTCGCTCCATTCGAAATCGGTTATGTCGATCCCGCACGATCACTAGAGTATCATTTTTGGGTCAAATTATGACAGAGACATCCAACCCCGGTCATCCTGAGGTGCCAAAAGGGCCTCGAAGGGCGCAATATGCTGGAAGCATGCCTCCTTCGAGGCTCGCTCCACTCGCGCCTCAGGATGGCGAGGTCGGTGATTATTGTCAGAACTGTACGGACTTCGCCCTCAGCGTCCCTCGACCTTGAGCATGATCTTGCCAATGTGCTGGCTGGATTCCATCAACTGATGCGCCTGGCAGGCCTCTTCCAAGGGAAAGGTCTTGTAAATCAGCGGCCGAACCTTGCGGGCGGCGAGCAGCGGAATCACGTGTTCTTTCAGCTCCTCCGCAATCTCCGCTTTCTGGGCCACCGTACGGGGGCGCAATGTCGAACCGGTGATGGTCAGGCGATTGACCAGGACTTTGAGGAAGTTGAAGTTTTCAACTTTGGGCGGTTGCAGAAACGCAATCTGCACCAATCGTCCCTCGACCTTCAGGCAATCGACATTTTTCTGGATATAGGGCCCTGCGACCATGTCGAGGATGACGTCGGCGCCGCCCATTTCCTTGACGATTTCGACCCAATCCTCGTCGCGGTAATTAATCGCGCGCTCTGCACCAAGATCCTCACACACTTTGCACTTTTCAGCCGAGCCGGCGGTGGTGATGACGCGCGCACCAAACGCGCGGGCAAGCTGGATCGCGGTGGTGCCAATACCACTCGATCCACCGTGCACCAGCAGCGTTTCGCCAGATTGCAAACGGCCGCGCTGAAAGACGTTGGTCCAGACCGTGTAGTAGGTCTCGGGAACGGCGGCCGCCTCCTCCATCGAGAAATCACCGGGGACCGGGAGACATTGCGGCGCCGGCGCAGTGCAGTACTCGCCATACCCCCCACCGGAAACCAGAGCGCAAAGCTTGTCGCCGACTTTCCAACTCGAAACACCGGCGCCAAGCTTGACCACTGTTCCAGCCATCTCCAGGCCCGGAATGTCAGGCGCACCCGGCGGCGGCGGGTATCCCCCCATACGCTGCTGCACGTCCGGTCGGTTGACACCGGCATAAGCAACCTTGACCAGCACCTCGCCGTCTCCTGGCTCCGGCACTGGGCGCTCGCATGGTTTCAAGCCCTCGGGCGGACCGAAGGGTTCGATCTCAATTGCAGTCATGGTGGCGGGAATGTCGGTCATTCCAGGTATCCTTGATGATGAGGGGTTTGATTTCCGGCGCACTATGCCCGCCGGTCAGAACTCAGCGCAAGCGCTGTTGCTGTGTTATGAGGGTTAGTACCCTAGTGTCAATGGCGCCATAGATCGGGAAATTCGACGATTTCAGCAGCCACATCAAGTGGCGTTGTTCCTGCCGTAAATGGACTGCAAATTTGATTTGGAAACGTTGTAAAGGTCTCCGCCTTTGGCTCTCGCCATCCCGAACAGTCGCTCGTCCGATCATACATCATGTAAGCGACGCGCTTTAATTCTTCCAAAGAGTTTTTTTCAAGCCGGTACCCGCCGTTTCCGAGAATTTCAGGCAAGATGATTTCATCCATATAGCCCTCGGCGGTTGCTTCGAGAACCGGGACCCGGCGCCCTTTTGGGTCAATCAAATGCTGCATCAAGATTATATCATGCGGATGCCAGGCACCGACGGACTGTGGCGTGATCGTAACCGCAGTCGGTGTTCCGAATGCTGAGCCCAATTGTCCAGGTCCCGAGGGTCCCGAGAACAAGAAGCGAGCTCGACTTGTCGCAAAACACTGCATCGCGAAACTGTTGGGGATGGACGCCAGGTCGATCAGCCCATCCTTCTTGGGAAACTTCGCCATTTCTGGATTGCCTAGTCGTACGACCTGGCCACCCAGTTCATCGATGATTAAGCGCGTGATTTCTATAAAGTGCTCAACCGATACGTCTCTGCGCTCTAAAGCGGGGCGATGCTCATACGACCCATCTCTGTAATGTAACGCGCAGAACCATTTTCCGGGATTCAATCCATGATCAATCAACCGATTAGACACGGTACTCAAGCCTCGGTCCGGAAAATTCAGTCGCGCGATGTTTTGTAAAGCTGGCAAAACCTGCATTTTCATGAGTGATGGCGTGAGAACAAGGTCTGGATCATGAGCCCTAATCTCGTAAAATTCTCGGGATGGAGCTACAAATGGACGGCCAGAATTGATGTCAAACCAATCTGCTGGAAAATTTCCATTTTTACTCTTATTTTGGACCTTATAGTCAATGTATGAATTCGATTCTATAATCAAATCTTTATACGGCCTGTCATTTCTATAGTATACAAATAATTTTGCATTTTCAAAGTTGGATTTTATTGAAGACGCGACGATGTTTTGTATTGCAAAATCACCTAGAGCTCTAGACAAAAAGAATGCAAATATTTTATACGACTTACTCATTCTAAACTCTTTACCAGCAAAAACCACACCATCAACTGTCAAATGATCAGTCCGTCGCGCCACATCAACGGGTTCGAAATGCCCTCACGCCGCTTTGTACTTGCGGGCAAGTGCGGCGTAGTGAACGGCGATCCGGGCACCCTCTCCGCGGTCAGTGTCCCGCATTTCACGCCAGAACTTGGCCGGTACACCGGACCAAACCTCGCCGGA
>JABIRP010000085.1 GCA_018699735.1 Rhodospirillaceae bacterium
CGCTCGCCCTCCAGCATCTTGTCGACCGGGATGCCGGTCCAGCGTGAGACCACGGAGGCGATGTCGTTGTCGGTCACCTCCTCCTTCACCATCTGGTTGGAGGACGCGTCCTCGGCCTGAGAGAGCGTCTTCTCCAGGTCCGGGATCAGACCATAGGCCAGCTGACCGGCTTTTTCGTAATCGCCGTCGCGGGTGGCGGCGTCGAGTTCCTGGCGCGCCTTGTCGAGTTTCTCCTGCACCTTTTGTAGGCCGGTGACCATTTCCTTCTCGTCCTGCCAGCGCTGGGTGATTTCGCCCGATTGCGCCTCCAGGTCCGAGAGCTCGACCTCAAGCTTTTCCAAGCGCTCATTGGAGGCCTTGTCTTCCTCTTTCATCAACGCCTGTTGCTCGATCTTCATCTGGATGACCTTGCGGTCGAGCTCGTCCAGCGCCTCGGGCTTGCTGTCGACCTCCATGCGCCGGCGCGAGGCGGCCTCGTCCATCAGGTCAATCGCCTTGTCGGGCAAGAACCGGTCGGTGATGTAGCGGTTGGAAAGATTGGCCGCCGCGACCAGAGCGCCATCGGTGATGCGCACGCCATGATGCAGCTCGTACTTTTCTTTCAGGCCACGCAGGATCGAGATGGTGTCGACGACCGTCGGCTCGGACACCACGACCGGCTGGAACCGGCGGGCCAGCGCCGCGTCTTTTTCGATGTGCTTGCGATATTCGTCCAGCGTCGTGGCGCCGACGCAATGCAGCTCGCCGCGCGCCAAAGCCGGCTTCAGCATGTTGGAGGCATCCATGGCGCCCTCGGCGGCACCAGCCCCAATTAGGGTGTGCAGTTCGTCGATGAACAGGATGATGTCGCCCTCGGAGTGCGAGACTTCTTGCAGCACCGATTTCAGACGCTCTTCGAACTCGCCGCGAAACTTGGCACCGGCGATCAGCGCGCCCAAATCGAGCACCAGCAGCTTTTTATGTTTCAAGGGCTCCGGCACGTCGCCGTTGACGATGCGCAGGGCCAGGCCTTCGACGATCGCGGTCTTGCCGACCCCGGGCTCGCCGATCAGCACCGGATTGTTTTTGGTCCGTCGCGAGAGCACCTGGATGGTGCGTCGGATCTCCTCGTCGCGGCCGATCACGGGGTCGAGCTTGCCTTCGCGGGCGTCGATGGTCAGGTCGCGGGTGTATTTTTCTAGCGAGTCGTATGAGTTTTCTGCGGTGGCACTGTCGGCCTTGCGCCCCTTGCGCAGCTCGCTGATGACCGTGTTCAACGCCTGGGGCGTCATGCCGGCATCGGCCAGGATGCGCGCCGTTGGCGTCCCGTCGGCCATAGCCAGCGCCAGGAACAGGTATTCCACCGTGACGTAGCTGTCGCCGGCCTTCTCGGAAGCCTCGCTCGCAACCTCCAGGACGCGGGCGGTTTCAGGCGCCAGGTAAACTTGGCCGGCACCACCGCCCTCGACTTTCGGGATCTTGCCGAGCTCGGCCTCCACACCCAGGCGTGCGCGCTGTACGTCGCCGCCGGATTTCTCCAGCAGGCCGGCGCAAAGCCCCTCTTTGTCGTCGAGTAGCACCTTCAGGACATGCTCTGTCGTCAGCCGCTGGTGACCCTGGCCCAACGCAAAGGTTTGAGCCGATTGCAGGAACCCGCGCGAACGGTCTGATAATTTTTCAAAATCCACGTCTTTATCTCCCTGTACCGCGTTTATCGCCGATACTTCGGGCGCCCCACAAATGGCAACACCCTGGATTCTAACCCGGCAGGCGGTGATTTGTCCGCACCTGCCTCAACATTCGCCAACCCAATATGTAGCATTGGCTCTCTCATCAGTTATGTGGGGCTCGCCGCGCCGGTTGCAACACCCGAAGCCCCGGCGCGATGCTGAGCGTTGACAGCCGCCAAGCATCTCGTATTGTGCGGTGCAGTATGGCAAAGATATCTCAGATAAACCGGTTTCCGGTGAAGGGTTTGAGTGGGGAAGCTCTCGACGCAGTCGAGCTTCGCAGCGGCGAGTTGTTGCCGAACGATCGGCGCTTCGCCATCTGGCATGGGCGCGGTCGGATTGATCCCGCCAGCCCGGTCTGGAAACCCAAAGGTTTCTTCCTGCAACTGATGTCAAATGAGCGGCTGGCCAGACTGCAAACCGAGTTCGATGCGGCATCCGGCACGCTCACGATCCTGCGCAAGGGCCGGCAAGTTGCGCGTGGCAAGATCACCGATCCCGTTGGGCGCACGGTCATAGAGCAATTCATCGCCGCCTATATGAAAGACGACCTTCGCGGATCGCCGAAATTGCTGGAATGCGCCGACCATGGCTTCAGCGATGAGCGCGAAGCTTACGTCTCGCTCATCAACGCAGCCTCGGTCAAGGATATGGAACGGGTCGTCGGCCGACCTGTCTCGGTCGACCGGTTTCGCGGTAATTTTATCATCGATGGTCTGGAACCCTGGGCCGAATTGGGGTGGGTCGACAAAACCATCCGTATCGGCGGTGTCAGCCTGCAGGTCGCCGCCAGAACCGGGCGCTGTGCGGCGATCGACGTCGACCCAGAATCCGGAGAGCGCGACGCCGCCCTGCCCCAAGCGATGACCAACGCTTACGGACACTCCGATTGCGGCATGTTCGCGATGGTGGCCGAGGGCGGCCGGATTTCTGTCGGGGATGCGGTCGAGATCTAGCCGCCGAGGAAAAGTCGTCCGACTTCGGGGTTGGCCAACAGCTCCTCCCCAGTACCCGCCAGTGCGGTTTGACCAGACACCAGCACATAGCCGATATCGGCGAACTCGAGCCCCTTCTTGGCGTTCTGCTCGACCATAACGATGGTCTTGCCTTCGTTATGCTGCAGGTCGTCGAGGATCTCGAACACCATATCGATGAACCTCGGTTCAAGCCCGATCGAGGGTTCATCGACCAACAGCACGTCAGGCTCCATAACCAGGGCGCGGCTGATTTCCAATAAGCGGCGCTCGCCGCCGGAAAGCACACCGGCCGGTTTGGTGCGTCGTGCGGCCAGGCGCGGATATTTCTCGAACACCTTTTCGGCCGCGACTTTGGCATCGGCGGGCGTGTCCATCAGATAGCCGCCCATCCACAGGTTTTCCTCAACGGTCATGCCGCCAAACACGGACTTATCCTGCAGGATATAAGCGATGCCAGCCCGCCGAAGTTTCTGACTTGAAGTCAAATTCGTAACATCAAGACTGCCAACATTCACACTGCCGCCAAAGATGTTGGTAAAACCAAAAACCGAATGCAACACGGTCGATTTTCCAGCACCGTTCGGGCCGATTAGGCAGAGCGACTGCCCCTTACCGACCCGGAGCGAGAACTCGTGCAAGATCTCCATCTTGCCGTAGCCGGCGCGCAGATTGTTGATCGATACGAACGCCTCGTCACCGGCCAACTCATCGAGCCGCTCCAGAGTTGGGCCCTCGTCCGCGATCTTCTCGGCCTCGCGCTGCACCTGGTCAACCGAGATGACGGTGTCGACGGTGCCGAAGCCGTAGCCGCTGATCCGCTGGTTGTCGTTGTCATCCGCCGGCATCAGTGCGCTCCCAGATAAGCATCGATCACGAGCTGGTTGTTTTGAAGCTCGTCGGGTTGGCCGCTCGCCAGCATCTCTCCATGCGCCAGGCAGTAGATGTGCTGCGCCAAATTCATGATCACGCGCATGTTGTGCTCAATGACAAACAAGGTGACACCGAACTCCTCGTTGGCCCTTTGCAGTCGGTCGATCAGACCGTTGATCAGCGTCGGGTTGATGCCTGCAGTCGGCTCATCGAGCAGCAGCACTTTCGGCTCGTTCATGAGGGCCATGGCGAACTCCAGCAGCTTCTGTTGGCCAAAGGAGAGTTCACCGGAAATCAGATTGCGTTTGGAATACAAGCCGACGAACTCCAACAAGACCTCTGCCCGATCGGCAATCTCGCCCTTGCGGCTGGAGAACATGTCGAAGACACTGCGGCCACGATGCGACACGCTGATCTGCATGTTGTCCATGCAATCCATCTTCGAATAGATCCGGGTCTGCTGGAAGGTACGCAACATCCCGAGCCGGGCAATGTCCGGCACCCGCTTTTCCGAGATCTCCTGGCCTTCGAATTTGATCGAGCCGCCGTCGGTCGGATGATAGCCGACCACGGAATTGAAGAGCGTCGTCTTGCCAGAGCCGTTCGGCCCAATCAGGCCGGTGATTTTGCCAGATGGAACATCGAGCGAGATATCGTGATTGGCCACAACGCCGCCGTAACTTTTGGAGACGTTGCGAACCTCTATGATGTTCTCGGTCATTCGGCCGCCTCCCGTGCATCGCCGTCCCGGTCATCGGCCGTCATCGATTTATCAACGATCAAGCCGAACGCGGCCGGCCACCTATCGCTGGCCCAACCCAACAGGCCCTGCTGGAAATAGACGATGTTGACGATGATGATCGCGCCAAGCGCAATCCACTGCATACCTTCCATATAGCTCCAGGTCAGCTCCTTGACGATATGGAACAGGATCGCGCCAATCACCGGCCCCCAGAGCGTTCCTTTACCGCCAAGCAAGGACATGGCGACCATGAAAATGCCGAAGGTCGCGGTTGGGAAGGCGACCTCAAGCGGCTCGATAAAGCCGATCATATTGCCGAAGATGGCACCCGAGATGCCGAGGAAAAACGCGGCGAATGCCCAGGCGGTCGACTTGTAGAGCGTCGTGTGAACGCCCATCGCTTCTGCCTTGTCCTCGTCGTCGCGGATGGCGTTGATGGCCAGGCCGAACTGGGTCGAATAAAGCCACCGCAGGAAGAACAGACAACCGATCGTCAGCACGAACATCAACGAATAGAATACCAGCGAGCCTTCGCCGGCCGGGCCCGGATAGACCGGCATGGAGATGCCTGCACCGGCGCCAACATACGACCAAGCACTGACCAACTCAGCCACCGCTACGGCGACGCCAAGCGTTCCAATCGCGAAATATGGCCCCCGCAAACCAAGCACGCATAGCCCGATTGGGATAGAGATCAATGCAGCGCCGACACCGGCCGCCGCCAATCCGAACACCAATCCTTTGTAGTACTGGGCGTCGGTGAAGACCGGTTTGATGGCACCGAATGAGGCGGTGTACTCAGCCACATCGTAGAACATGCCGACCTGAACGACGGCGGAGATATACATGCCGACGCCGAAGAACGTGATGTTGCCAAGCGAGTTGTAGCCCATCTGCCCGCCGGCCGTGTCCCAACTAGACGCAAACAGGATCATCATCCACATGACCGCAATCTGCGTGACGAAGTTCGGAAAAAGAAAAGGGGCCAGGATCCCGAACGCGATCAGGAACGTGAAAATCGAGTAGTCGAGCTTTCGGGCTGTCATCGGACCACCTGTCGCACCCTGTACATCTGGATTTGACGCCAGATCAAAACGAAAACCAGGAACAGAACGACCGCCGCAATAGCGAACTCAGACCCCAGCACGAAATCGGAATACTTTTCGGCGATGCCAAGGCCAAATCCGGTGAAGATGACGCCGGGCAGATTGCCAAGCCCTGCTGCCGTCACGATGATGAACGCGCGGATCGAGTAGACGATGCCGTAGAACGGCTGGATCACCCAAATCAAGGCGACCAATACGCCGGTCGCGCCGCATATCGCAGAATTAAGAGCATAGGTGAAGGCGTAAACCCTGTCCGTGTCGATACCGAGGACCCGGGCGGCCCGCGCATCTTGCGAAGTTGCGCGGATGGCTTGGCCCATGCGGCTATATCTCATAAACACGATGATACCGGCCGCCAATACGGAGGCCAAAACCAGCGAGAGAATTCGAACGTCGGGAACGATCATCAGCCCATCAGCAAACTCGCGCGACCCTAGTCCGGATTCGACAACTTGAACCTCGGGTCCGTAGATCCTGTTTAAGGTTTGCTGGATCAGCAAGCTTAAGCCAAAGGTCGCCAGCAGCGAGGTAAACAGGTCGCGTTCGACAACCCGGCGGATGATCAGCACATAGATGCCCCACCCGAATGCGAACATAACGACAAAGGCGATCGGCAAGGCTACGACCGGATGCACGCCCCAAGCCGCCAACTGAAACGCTATATATCCGCCCAGAATGACCAAATCACCTTGGGCCAAATTCTTGACGTTCATAACGCCCCAGACCAGTGCCAAACCGTAGCCGGCGAGCGCGAAGATTGCGCCGATGAACAATCCCTGAAACAGCAGATCCACCGCAAATATAGGTGCGGCTGTCAGGACCGACAGGTTCCCGATAATTTGGTCGAACATCCAAATATCCCGAAGTAAGCCTCAAAATCGGCGCTACTTCTAGCACTCCGCGAGGCAAAAACAAACCGGGAGGGGTGAACGCGGCACCCCTCCCGTAACGATCACGCAAAAGCGATCAGTACTGCGGCTTGCGCGGCCAGACGATCTTGGCCGAGGCCCACTTCAAGGGTGCCACAACCTTTAGCTTGCCACCCTGGATCTGACGCAGAACCATCGGCTTGGCGATGTTGTTGCCAGCCGACGAAAACTTGATGTTGCCGTAGAACGTGGACATCTTGGTTTTCGTCAGAGCCATGCGAAGCTTTTCGCCGTCAAAGCTGTTGGCGCGCTCGAACGCATCTTTCCAAACCTGCACCGCAGCTGAAGCCTGCGCAGTTTGATAGGGCACGTTCTTGTATCCGGCATAGGCCGCCTTGAAGTCGCGGTCATAGTCGGAAGCTTTGCCGAACAGCGGGCCCTCGTAGCTCAGGGTCTCGGACCACTGGGTCGGGCAGAGAATACCTTCGGTCGAGGCACCGAACTTGTCGATGATCTTGGACGACTCACAATGGGTGAGCGCCACCATCGGTACCTTGATCTTCATCTCTTTCATCTGGCGCGCAGCAGTGGCCGCACCCTTGGAATGCCCAGACAGCACGAACAGGTCCGGCTTCAACGCCTTGATCTTGGTCATGGTCGCGGTCATGTCGGAGAGATCGCGCGGCAGCTTATCGTCAACCACCGCCTTCATGCCGTATTTCTTCATGTCGTCGGCCACGCCGGCCCGCACGTCGAGCGAGAACGGATCGTTCTCGAAAGCCATGGCGACCCGGACGTCTGACGGCTTCTTGCCGTTCTTCTTAGCGATCTCAGCGGCCAGCGCAATCGAACTGGCGAGATACTGCTCGGAAGTCGACAGCACCGCGAAGAGGTACTTGTAGCCCTGGGTGAACAGCGAGCGCGATGCACCCTCGGCCTCGACCATCGGGATTTTGTACTTCTCGGTGACCGGCGCAACCGCCTTGGTCAGACCGGAGCTGTACGGGCCGAGCATGAATTTGACGCCATCCTGCTTGATCAGGCGCTCGGCGAGCTGAGCACCACGAGCCGGCGTCGACTCGTCGTCATAGTAGACGATCTTGATCTTATAGGACTTGCCGCCGACCTTGACGCCGCCGGTGTCGTTGATCCGCTTGGCGGCGAAATCATAACCACGTTGGGCATGAATGCCGTTTGTCGAGTACTTGCCGGTCAGCGAGATCGCCGAACCGAGCACAATGGTATCGCCCTCTACCTTGGCCTGGGCGCCCGACGCGGCAAGGGCCACGAGAGCAGTCGTGCCAATCGCAAGTGCGCGCATATCTTTCCTGATGAAACTCATCTGGGTAAACCTCCCTTTGGATCCTGTTCCAATTCGCGAGTTGTCCCGCTTCGATCGCTTGATTTTATCCGCGACCGTATTCTTCACAAACGGTACCGGAAACAAACGTATCTGGACAGATTATATTCCCCAATACGGAATGTTTCGAGGCTTGATCACTCCAATTTGAAGCCCTTTTTCCGCAAGAACCCCGCGAGTTGCTCGCGTTCAGTCAGCGACACTTGGCGGGACTTGTCAGCCGACCAGCCATAGAACTCCGCCGTGCCGTAAGTGTCGCGGCGGCGCTGTTTGTCCTCCGGTATTGAGTATCGGGCATCACGACGCCGGTCGTAGGCGTCGATCTCCTCCGCCAGATTGGTGTCATCATATCGGTCGCGGTGGACCTGGATGCGCGGGCCCAGGCGCAGGCTAATATATCCCGGTCGAACCGGCCAACCGAGGCACATGCCGGCGACCGGAAACACATGGTCCGGTAGCTCCAGCACCTCCGAGATGGTCTCAATGTGATTGCGCACGACGCTGATCGAGCAGCATCCGAGACCAGCCGCCTGGGCGGCGCGCACAAACCAGCCGAGCACGATGCCAGTGTCGACCGACGGGTTCAGGAAGCTGTCGAGATGGTCGTTCGCGAACTCAGTACCCCGCATCTCGCAAACTCGCCGGATGCGCCGGTTATCGCCGCAGAACACCATGAACACCGGCGCATCGGCGATCCAGGGCATGGCGGGCATTAAAGCCTCGATGGTGCGCCGCTTCTCAGGATCGTCAACGATTACCACCGCGCTTTGCTGCAAGTCGGATTTGGCCGGCGCCGAGAAGGCAGCGGCGAGGATAATTTCGAGCATGTCATTGGGCACCGGCTTGTCTGCAATGAAGGCGCGGCACGAGCGATGGCGCAACATGCCAGCGATTTCGCCCTCGTCCGGCATGTCCTTTCCGGCTTCGGTAGCGAGACCGAAGCGGTCCTCGATCAGGTCGGAAATGGTGGTCATAATTCGCTCCTGGTCGGGTTATGGCGCGCCTTTCGCCCTTCGACACGGACTTCGACTACGCTCAGTCCGGCTCAGGATGACGGAGTGCTTATACACTATCATCTACTTTATCATCGTCATCCTGAGCCGGATTGAGCGAAGCGTAAGCGAAATCGATGTTCGTGCCGAAGGACACTCAATCACGCGGCCAAACGCGTGGAAACAACTCACAGTCCATCGGGTCGCCGACCGCCAGTCCATGCCCCTCGATCGGCGGCGAGATCCGGCCGGGGCGTTCGGCAAAGCGGGTATCCTCGCCAAGCCAGCGAGTGGCGTATCCGCGCCGTCTGCGATCGTTCGCCACATTTCCAGGTGCACCATGCAGCGACAGCGAATGGAAAAAGATGCAGTCGCCGATATCAAGATCCCAGGCCAACAATTCCGTCGTGCCGCGCTGGTTATCAATATCCGGGACAGCCTCGAACCGATCATCCTCGACAAGCGCCGTGCTCGCTTCATCGAAATAGCGCGGCGCGAACCAGCGGTCCCAGCGGTGCGACCCGGCGACATATTCGACGCAGACATCGCGCGACACCGGATCGAGCGGTAACCAGATCGAGCCGATCATTTTGCCGTCGATCGGATAGTACGGCTGGTCCTGGTGCCAGGGTGTGCGCTCGGCAGTACCCGGTTCCTTCACGATCAAGTGGTCGTGGTAGAAATTTACGGTTTCTGTCCCCAGCATGCGGGCAGCAATCGCCGGAGCCGGAGAGTCGGTCACGAACTGGCGGGCACCATCCCAACGCTGCCAGAGCTGAAAATCGACGAAGAACTCACCGGCCGCGCCCTCAGGCGTGTTGTAGCGCACCATCGGCCCGGGCTCGGCCTTGTCACGCTCAACAGCGTCGGCCAACAGCGCGATCCATTCCTCGTCGAACATACCGGCCAGCCGGATGGCGCCATCCCGATTGAAGGCAAATACCTCTTCCTCGGTGATCTCGCGCAACGGTTCGGAATGCAACATAAGACGCTCTCCCTAGTGGTCATTCGGCGCGGTTGTTTTTGAGAGCTTATCCCGGAAACCCGGCTCATGCATCGGCGACATCTTGCCACCCGCCCATCAGCCGACCATTATCGCGCCCGATAGATTTTACATCCGACTGATTTCACATCCAACCAACGACAATCCGACAGGGGATCCCAATGGAACTGAATATGTCCGGCAAGCGCGTGTTGATCACCGGTGGCTCAAAGGGCATCGGATATGCCTGCGCCGAGGTTTTTGCCGAGGAAGGCTGCGACGTCCAGTTGGTCTCGCGCACCGAGGCTGATCTGAAGGCCGCCGCCGACAAGCTGCGCGAGCGCTTCAACGTACCGATCGCGTATCACGCTCTCGATCTCTCTGACAGCTCGAACATCGCGAAGCTGCAGGAGACCTGCGGCGATATCGATATTCTGGTGAACAACGCCGGTGCCATCCCGGGCGGCACGCTCTTCGATGTCGACGAAACCCGTTGGCGCGAGGCCTGGGACCTGAAGATTTTCGGCTACATCAACATGGTTCGCACCTTCTATACCAAAATGGCCGAGCGCGGTGGCGGCGCGATCGTCAATGTCATCGGTCTCGCGGGCGAGAAGCCGGACTTCGGTTACGTCGCCGGCTCGACCGGAAATTCGGGTCTGATGACGTTCACCAAGGCGATCGGCGGCTCCAGTCTCAAGGACAATATCCGCGTTTTGGCGGTCAACCCAGGTCCGGTGCAAACCGACCGGCTAATCAGCTTGCTCAAGACCCGTTCGGAGGGCGAAACCGGTTCGACCGACGGTTGGGAGCGCTATATGGAAACCATGCCGATGGGCCGTGCCGCCTACCCGCGCGAGGTCGCCGACGTGGTCGCCTTCCTGGCATCGGAGCGGGCGTCCTATCTGACTGGCATCGTTGTCCCGATTGAGGGTGGCATGGCGAACAAGTCAGCGAGTTTTTAGAGGCGTCATTTTCCCTCTCACCCCCCACCGCTTCCCGGTCGAGCATCGCCAGAGCCGGGATCTCGAAGGGAGTTTATTCCGGATCGAGATCCCGGTCTTGGCTGCGCCAAACCGGGAAGCGGAGACTTAAATTTGGAACTTCGCCGGCGTCGCTTCGGTGACACGGCGCATCGTCACGGACCAGGCTTCCCCCGGCACCCGCGAGACGACCGTCGCCTTGGGAAACCACGGGACCCGGCCAGAACCGAATGTCGGCCACCAGTAGCCATAGGGCACGACGATGGCCGGCTTAGCGGCGGCGCCCGCCAACATGAAAACGGCAGTATCGGCAGTGATGATGCCGTCCAGTCCCGCCATCAACGCCAGCACGCCGTCCAAATCACCGTCCAAATCCAAGGGGGGGCGATGCACGGGAACGCCGTGCTGAGTTTCAAGCTCAGACAGTTCCGCCTCCGGGGCGTCGTATTGCAGATTGACGAAAACCGCTCCCGGTTGCGCAATCAACCCGACACAATCGTCGAGCCGCGGGTACAGCACCCGGTCCCGGTCTCTGCCCCGGCGTGAGCGCCAACAAATTCCGATCCGACGACCCGGACCAAGGCTATTAAGCCACTCTTTGAGGTCGCTGCAGCGCTCCGGGTCGCCTTGCAGATAAGTGCCGGGATCAGGAAACTCGGAAATCGTTCGCCGCCAAATCGCCGGAAGACTGCCAGCCGATATCCGTCGATCGATCCGATGTTCAG
>JABIRP010000086.1 GCA_018699735.1 Rhodospirillaceae bacterium
GAAGGAGATGCATCAAGGACGACACCATGAAGAAACGACGCTTGGCGCATATGCGCCAAGCGGCATAGCATCAACCAACGAGAGCCAGAGCCTCTGATGTGAAAATAACTCAGCCGGCCCATTCATTTTGATGACGGACACAACGTTAGGAGAATCCCCATGTCTCGCCCGAAGGCCCTTACGGTTTCGGCACTCATCGTGGTGTTCAGTCTCGTCACGACGGCTGCAGTCGGTGGCCAGAAAGAGGCGAAAACACTGCTCAAAACGGCGATTGGTGCTGCCAACGCTGCCGCCATGACGACCGATGCGGCCGAAAAAACCCGACACTTGGAATATGCCGTCGGTACCTTGGAGGCGATTGTCCGCAACCATCCAAACTCCCGCCTGGCAGGGATCCTCAAGAGCGGCAAATCAATTGGCAGCATAAGCCTGCAGAATTGGCGCGAGCAACTTGCCACCGCTCGTAACGCCAACCCATCGGCCAAAGCCGCTGGCAGCGGGTCCCAAAGCGCGACAAGCGCAGCCAGCGACCCTGCTGCCGCCAGCGACCCTGCCACATCTAGCGATCCTGCCGCCACCGCGCCAGCGGTGGCACCCCAGAACACATCACCGTCGCCGCAACCGACGCCGCCGCCACCGGTGCCGACGCCGACATCCGTCGCCAAACTGCCGCTTGCGCCGGACTATCTCGAACCGGCAGACGCCGAAGTGCGCGCCACGTTGGTCGGCCCGTTCGATAGGTTCAATCAACTGAATGGTGGCCAAGTGTTCAGGGTCGCTGCGCCGATCCGAACGGTGGTGACGGGAGATCGGGTTACGGTGGAGTTTCCGGGTCTCCAGATCATCAATGACGGGGACGGCATCGATTTTGGCACGGTCCAAATCCATGTCACCCGCAACACTGCCAAGACTTATGCCTATAAGGTCGACTTTCCGACAACGCTCACGTTCCTTGAGCGCAATCGGCCGACAATGAAACTGCAAGCGCAAGCGGTAGCGGCAAGTGGTGTGATCGACGACGGTATCGTCACCAAGTCAGCAATCTTGTTTGAAGGCCTGACCGTGGCCGATCCCAAGGGGCGGCCGATGCCGATGGGCGGCTTCTCACTTGACAGTCTTGCGTTTAACCAAAGCCTGACCCGGCAGGGCGGGGTACTGAACGGGCCCTACAGTATGGTGGCGCGAGGCCTCCAGATACAGGTCGTACCGGCAAATGCCGAGATCTCCCTCGATACGCTGAGTTTCGACGGATCGTTGAAGGGATCGTCGGTCGCCGCCTTTCAACGCTTTATAACAACACTATCGGCTGCTTCCGAGCCGGCAGACGAAAAGCAAAGAGCATCTGACGTCATTGAGAATACACTAGCATTGCTCCGCGATGCACAAATTGACGGCGGTGTGACCTTGAAGAAATTGGAGGTTCATCAAGATCGCGTGCCCGCCTTCGGCCTCAGCCACGCCAATTTTCGCTCTACGTTTGAAGACCGAGAAGGCACTGCCACATTCGGTCTGCGCGTCGATTTGGGGAAGCTATCGGCAAATCATCCGGCGTTCGCTCCCGGCCTTTTGCCGATCGACCTTGATGTCGATTTGAGCTTATCGGGCTTGCCGGTGGGACCAATGTCAAAAGTCACAATCGCCAAGGCGCGAGGCGAACTCGACGAAGACCAAAGCGATGAAGCGATGATGAGTGCATGGAAGACAGGCGCGCCGATTTTTCATTTGAAAGGTTTCGGGCTGTCGATGGCCGGCGCCTCGGCTACAGCCAAGGGAGACATGCCGATCGATCTGGAGACCGGCGAAGCGACCGGCGGTATTGTGGCCGAAATCGCTGGCCTCGACAAAGCGATGGCGGTTTTCCAGAAGGCGTCTGAAGTGAGCCACGGCTATGCTCAGGGGCTGGTTGCGTTAACGCTGTTGCAAGCCGCCGGCCAGTCTGTTGGCGCTGACCAGATGCGCTACTTGGTACGCCTTGCCAAGGGCGGTAGCGTGACAATTAACGGCCGCACCCCAGAGCAAATTCTTAGCGCCGAATGAGCCTGCGAGGAGTGCTCTTGAACACCGTGTCCTGTGAGGCATTCATGCGGGATTGTTTGGCGCCGCATGACAGCGCTCCACTCTTGGGGAGGTGCTAAACGTCGACCTCGGAGTCGTCTTTCCGGGTGGCGGTAACCGCCCGACGACCGATGCAGAAAATTATAGAGCGACAATCAATTCAATCTGATGTCGGTGCCTCTTTTGTGAAGCCAAAGCGCTCGCTGTCAACGTTGGCGACCATTTCCAGGAAGGCTCTGACCACGCTGGAGTGCTGGCGCTGCTTCAAGCAAACCGCATCGATCCGGGTTTGAATCTGATAATCGGAAATCGGTAGGACCTTGATTCGAGGGTCGGGTTGCAATGAAATTTCGGAAATGACACCAATTCCATGGCCTTCGGCAACGGCCTCCCATACGGCCTCGCGGCTACCGACTTCCATAACCACAGTTGGCTGAACCTGTTGCTCAGCAAGCGCTGTTTCAACAACCCGCCGGGTCATAGACGCTTCTTCGCGCATAACCATGACTTGTCCGTCCAACTCAGCAAGCCGGATAGAGTCTCGCGTTGACCAGGGATGGTGTACGGAAACGAAGGCAACCACGCTCTGTCGGCCGAAAGGTGTGATGGCTATGTCCGGGTCCGGCTTAATCTGTGACACAATCCCGATATCGGTTCGTTGATCCCGTAATCCTTTTAGAATTTCATCGGAGTTTCCCAAATCCACTGACACAGTGACATCTGGAAATTTCTCCCGGTAATGCATCAAGAACTTCATCAACGGATAAGGACCCACAGCGCCGACGCGCAGGTGGCCATGGACCAGGTCCTGTGCGGCTTCCAGAAACCCCGTGACCTCGCCCTCTACGTCGAAAAACCGCTGTGTGATCGAGAGCAGTTGACGTCCCAAATCCGTGAGTTCCAACCGCCTGCCATGGCGTCGGAACAGCTCAAGGCCATGACGCGCCTCTAGCTCCTTGATCTGGGTCGTGATCGTTGGTTGTGAGACATTCAGCACACGCGACGCCTTGACGGCGCTTCCCTCGCGGGCGACGGCGTGAAAGGAACGTAATTGCGTGTAGAGCATGGAAATCCACAGTGGCCGGTCGGGCAAGAGAACCAACCCCGAATTCTAAACGGCGGAAAACTAAATAGCAAAAACCGATATGGCTTATTCAAAATCCCAATTTGTTCGCCGACCAAGGCACGCTCAAAATCAAAATTGAAATCTAAAAAAGACTATATGGATCGCAAATATAACTTTTCAATGGTTCCGATATAGTCGACTGACAACAATCGATAACGGGAGGCTGAGGCATGGGAAAATTTAAAAATCCGGACCGCCGCGATGTGCTTATTGGCGCAGGGTCGACAATGGTCGCTGCTTCACTGGCTGGTTCTCTTCCCATGAGTTCGGCTCTTGCTGCAACGCCCAAAAAAGGCGGCAAGCTGACCTACGCGATATTAACGCGCAATTCGAAGCATAAGAGCCTGAAGAATGCCAAACACCCTTATAGCGGCCTCCATATCCGAACCAAGAACGTCTACAACACACTGACATGGGTCGATCAGGGCATTGATGCACAGCCCGAAGTCGCGACCAAGTGGGAAGCCGTCGAAGCCGATCAGACGGTCTGGGAAGTGGATATTCGCGAGGGGATCAAGTTTCACGATGGCCGTGACCTCACCGTCGAGGACGTGATCTCGTCATACGACTTCCATCGCTCCAAAAAGGGCACGTCGTTTGCCAAGAAGATGTTGGCGAAGGTTGAGAAGGCCGGCCCCAACAAGGCACGGTTCTTTATGAAATCGCCAAACA
Organism: Rhodospirillaceae bacterium; assembly: GCA_018699735.1. Taxonomy (GTDB): domain Bacteria; phylum Pseudomonadota; class Alphaproteobacteria; order Thalassobaculales; family Thalassobaculaceae; genus JABIRP01. The sequence continues at coordinate 3,854 of JABIRP010000086.1, forward strand.
GTGAGTTTGCCTGGTGGGCTGCCGAGTATCGCCAGGTCATCATGCCGGCAGCCGACGTTGCCACGATCGGTTACGACGGCGTCGGTAGCGGGCCGTTTAAGTTCGCCAAAATCGACCCCAAGCGGAGCGTTACCTACGAGGCGAATGAAAATTATTGGGGTGAGGGCCCGTACCTGGACACGCTGGAAACTGTGTTCCAACCCTCCATGGGCTCTGCGATGAATGGATATCGCTCGAAGCAGTTCGACATGGTCCTGTCGATCGACCCGGCCATGGTGCCGCAGTTCGAGAAGATGGCGGACACGGTCGTCGATGTCGCCAAGGCTGGCTCTCAGATGATGGCGATTCTACCGAAATACGAAGGCTCGCCCTTCATGGACAAGCGCATCCGCCAAGCCTTGACCCTGGCAATCGACCGGCAAAAAATCATCGACATCGTTTATGGCGGCAAGGCCGCTTGGATCCCCAACGACACCCACATGGCCGATTTCAATGCGGACTTTTTGGCACGGGATGTTGTGCGCGATGTCAATAAGGCGAAGCAGCTTTTGGCCGAAGCCGGGCACGCAGGCGGCATAACGCTCCCGACACTTTACTATTCGAGCTACTACCCGGAAATCGACAGAGTGTTCCAAGTCATGTCGGAATCGGTCAAGGACGCCGGGATCACGATGCCGATCGAGTTGAAGCAGAAAAGCGGTTATCGCAAGTGGCGGGTCGAAGACAAAAAGAAGACCCGCAAACACCGCTTTGCCATGGGCCCCGTCGGCCCGAGAAACCCAGGCGCCAATCTGTTCCGCATGGCCCGCCCGACCTATAACGAGAGCGGCTATTGGCACCCGAACGCCAGGGGTGACGAGTATATAGCGCTCTACAAAAAGGCCATGGCGACCGGTGATACGTTGAAGCGGCGCGAAATATATCACGAAATGCAACGGATCCTTCAGGATGAGGTGCCGTCTCTCTTCATCATTGGCCGGCGGACGATCGACGTGTTCCGCTCTGACGTCCAAGGATGGAAAGCGCATTCGCAAGGATGGTCAGGCAAATTCGATAAAGTCTGGAGATCGTAAGAAACGAATTGAGGAGAGGGGTCTAGCGCCGACACTGCGAATGGGCGCTCCCTCTCCGATTTTTGCTGAATTAGTCTATAACCCATCCGCCCGTAATGTGACGTTGTCGTCGCATTCAATATGAGAGCGATCTGATGTTCAGAGCGATGATTCGCCGTACATTGCTGTCTGTCCTAATTCTCTTCCTGGTCGCTGTTTTCGTCTTTCTGGCGACGGAAGTCCTGCCTGGCGACGCGCTGGACGTTTATCTGAGCGAAGATGACGTCAGTGTCATGACGCTGGAAGACATCGAGGAGATGCGGCAAGAGCTCGGCCTTAATGTGCCGGCCCCGGAGCGGTTTTTTACCTGGCTCTCAGGCGCTGTTGTCGGTGATTTTGGTGTCACCATCGTGGACAAGATCCCGATTGGCGACATCGTGTTCAATCCGCTTCTCAATTCCCTGCAGCTTGGCGCCATCATTACCCTGATCACCTTGCCGGTCGCCTTCGCCATCGGGGCAACTGCAGGTTATTATCGAGGACGCCGTGCGGACGCGTGGGTTTCGACCACGACTATCATCGGATATTCCATTCCGGATTTTGTCATCGGGACGGTTCTGATCATCATATTCGCCGTGTGGATACCGTTGTTTCCAGCGGTGATTACGGCCTACAACGACGCCCATCCGCTTGAACTTATTGCGGTATCCTTGCTGCCGGCCATCACAGTGATCATTGGCCACGTCGCTCATTTGAGCCGACTTTTGCGGGTCGGCTTTATTGAAACCATGAACAGTGACTTCGTCGAGCGAGCTCGATTGTCCGGAGTTCCAGAACGCAACATCGTTCTTCGGCACGTCCTGCCGGCCTCGGTCATTCCAACCCTCAATGCCATGGCCCTCTATATGGCCGGTGTGCTGTCTGGGCTGATCGTTGTCGAGAAGGTCTTCGGCTATCCGGGCTTGGGAATTGAATTGATCGAAGCCGTCGATACCCGCGAAGTGCACGTCGTACAGGCAATCGCATTCCTTGGCGCGGTTTTGGTGGTCGTCATGAACCTGCTCGCCGACTTCGCCATCATTGCTCTCGACCCCAGAGTGAGAAGTCATGTTAGTGAACGATAAACCCCTTCTGTCGATCGTGACGCACAGTCCGGCGACAACAATCGGTGTGACACTAGTCACTCTGCATTTGTTGAATGCGATCTTCGCACCTCTGCTCATTCCCTATGGCTCGACCCAACTGGCAGGCATGCCGTTGATCGCACCCGGCCATCCGGACTTCCTGCTTGGAACCGACGTAATCGGCCGGGACTTTCTGTCTCGCCTGATGATGGGTGGGCGCACGTCGATCACGGTGGCGATGATTGGCGTGATGGGGGCTGTGATCATCGGAACCTTTTTTGCCGTCTCCGCCGCCCATTTTGGCGGCTACTACGACGACGTCGTGATGCGCATCGTCGACACCAAACTCTCAATCCCAGGGATCCTGTTTGTAGCCTTGTTCGTCGTTGGATTTGGCCGTTCTGTGACGGTTCTGACGATCGTCGTTGGCCTCAGCTATTTTCCGGGTGCGGTTCGGACCATTCGGGCGCAAGCACTGACCCAGGTTCCGCTCGCATATGTGAAGGCCGCTCGTTTGCGCGGCGAGTCTGCGTTGTCGGTAATCATCCGCGAGCTAACCCCGAACGTTATTGAGGTCGTCGTCGTCGAGTTCGCCATCCGAACCTCGTCGGCCATATTGATCGTCAGCGCATTGTCGTTCCTCGGCCTGGGTATTTCCCCGCCGACAGCGGATTGGGGATTGATGGTCTCGGAGGGTGTAAACCAGATTTACGAAGCACCTTGGTTGATCTTGTTGCCTGCGGTGTTCATCAGCACCCTGGTTGTCGGCCTGAATTTCGCCAGCGACGGTATCGCCAATGCGCTTGGCCTCGACGCGGCGCGTGGTCTCGGGGGGCACTGACCATGGCGTTGCTCGATGTCCGTAACCTCCAGGTGGCGTACCGCAATCCCTCTTCCGATGACCAGACGATGGCGGTCGATGGGGTCAGCTTTGCAGTCGAGCGAGGAGAGACCCTTGGGATCGTTGGCGAGAGTGGCTGCGGAAAGTCAACGCTGGCGCGTGCCCTCATGGCCTATTGCCGTCCCGGGGGCGAGATTGTCGGCGGTGAGGTGTTGTTCGACGGCACGGACATTTTCGGCTTAAAGGACGAGCAGATCCGGGCCTTGCGTGGAAGCCGTATGGCCATGGTCCCGCAGGACCCCCTGACCTCGCTGACCTATCACATGAAGGTCGGACCCCAGGTTGACGAGATCCTGCGGATTCACCAAGAGCTCGATGCCAAAGGCGCGCGGCTCCATACGCTCAAACTGTTCGCTGGAACCAATCTACCCGAACCGGAAAAGATCTATCACCGCTACCCGCATGAGAATTCAGGCGGTCAACGCCAACGCGTTGTGATCGCAGGCGCCTTGGCTTGCGAGCCGGACCTTTTGATCCTCGACGAGCCGACAACAGCGCTCGACACGACAACAGAAATGCAGGTCCTCAAGCTGGTCAAGGAACTGCGTGACCGTATGGGCACGGCGCTCATCTATATCACCCACGACCTGACATTGACCGACTACATGTGTGAGAACGTCCTGGTGATGCTCAACGGCAAGGTCGTCGAGCGTGGCCAGTCTTCCAGTGTTTTCTCAGCACCTCAGACCGACTACGGCAAAGCGCTCGTTGCTGCGATCCCACGGGTCGATGCGAAGATCGCCACGCCTGCCCAGCCAAACAAAGCGAAAGATGGTGCGCCTTTGTTGAAGGTCGAGCATTTGTCGTTCCGCTATCCGTCGCGATGGTCGGTTTCCGCGCTGTTCAATCCGGTAGAGGAGCCGCTTGCCGTTGACGACGTGTCGTTCGAATTGCCACGTGGAGAAACCTTAGGTCTGGTCGGCGAGTCGGGTAGCGGTAAGTCGACAATCGCCAATATCATTGTCGGGCTTTCGGCGCCGACATCAGGTGCGATCACCTTCGATGGCGCTGCTCTCGGTGCCACGGACAGACATCGATCGCCGGAATTAAAGCGCCGCATTCAGATCATATTTCAGGACCCGCTTTCATCCCTAAACCCAAGACGCCGGATCGAGTCCATCCTGACCCGGCCGCAGGAGATATTTTTCGGGGTCACTGGGAAGGCAGCGCGAGATAGGGCCGTCGAGCTACTCGAAGACATGGAGCTGTCGGCGGATCTTCTGAAACGCTTCCCACGGCAATTGTCCGGTGGCCAGCAACAGCGCGTCGCGATTGCCCGTGCCTTCGCAGCGAGCCCGGATCTCATCCTCTGCGACGAGATCACCTCGGCGCTTGACGTGTCCGTGCAGGCTCACGTTTTGAGGCTACTCAGGGGGATACAAATCAAGACCGGGGCCGCGTGCCTGTTCATCAGTCACGATCTCGGTGTGGTCAAACAGGTTGCAGGCGAAACCGTGGTCTTGCGAAAGGGCAGGGCAGTCGAAGCCGGCCACACGAGCGGTGTTTTTGACAATCCTTCGCACGACTATACGCGGCTCCTGCTGGCGGCCGCATTGCGCCAGGAAAATTATGCGGATCTGGTTGAACAGGCGTCCCGGACTGAAATCGTGGGAAACGAGCCATGAGCGTGCACCCGTTGTTCCTGATCGTCGTATTCGATGGCCTTCGTTCCGATATGGTGACCGCGGATGCGATGCCCAATCTCTATCGGTTCATGACCGATGGAACCAGTTTTCCCAACGCCCGAACCGTATATCCCTCATCGACCCGTACCGCGGCCGCTGCGCTTGCGACAGGCTCGTCGCCCCGGCGAAATGGGATCGTCCAGAACAAGTACTTTGACCCAAACGTATTCGAAGACCGGATGTTCCAACCGAACCAGGCCTCGGACATAGCGGCAGGCTTGTCGGCCTACGGTGGAGAGTTGTTCACGACGCCCTGCCTCGGTGACCTCGCGGCGGAAGCGGGCTATCGGATGGCGACAATACTCAGCGGCTCTTGCGGCACGTCGCGTTTGCTCAACCCACGCGCTCCCGAAAGGGGAGATATCAGTCTCGGGTTCGGGGGATGGGAAGACTCGTGTCCGCCTGGTATTGTAGCAGAACTGCTTGCCACCCATGGCCCTATTCCGAAGTCGGCGCGGCCGAACATTGATGCCATTCGACTTCAAACCGATATGATCCTTGGAACCATTTATCCCCGATATCAGCCGGATATCATGGTGGCCTGGTTTTCCGACCCGGATCAAACCCATCATTACCATGGCGTAGAATCACCCAACATGGACCGGGCGATCCAGCATGTGGATGCCGAGTTCGGACGCATGCTTTCCTGGTGGCAAGAGTCCGATCTCAAGGATCGACTGCAGATCATCGCAATCTCGGATCACGGTCACTTGACAACAGGCAAACGGATCGACGTCAATGCCGAGGCGGCGAAGGCTGGATTTCGGATTGGCGAGCATTTTGAGAATGGCTCCGACTATGCCGGATACACGTCCTATAGCGGGTCGCTCAAGGTTCGCGATCGTGACCGGCGACGCATGTCGGAAATGGTCGGGTGGCTTAGTGAACAGTCCTGGTGCGGTGTTATCAGCACGCCGGATGGCGATGGTATCGAGGGCTGCATTCCAGGCACATTTGACCACGCTTTGCTCCAGATGGATCATCCGAGGACACCTGAAATCCTCTTTATCATGCGCAACGATGATGCGGTCTATGGCAATGGGATCGTCGGGAGCTGTTTCTACAACGGCGCCTATCCGGAAGGCGGCGGCACGCACGGCGGACTGCACCCAAAAGAACTGCAAATCGTCATGGCGGCGCAGGGCTCTCTGTTCAAAGCCGGGACAGTTTCGAACCATCCGGCTGGGATTACGGATTTGGCGCCGACCATCCTTCATCTTCTTGAATTGGCTCAGCCGGAAACCATGGACGGCCGCGTGTTGGTAGAAGCCCTTGCGAGGTCCAACGTCGAGCCTGCAGCCGTGGAGGCTCAGTTTCGCTCGGTCGAGCGCGGCGGACGGGTTCAACACCTGAAATACAGATCTGTCGGCGCGACAACCTATCTCGATGCGGGATGGGTCCAATGATGACGCACCGCAACACCAGCAATCACCCAGACAATGAAAGCCGGATCGGGTTATGAAAATTGTTCAGATCACAGACCTGCATCTTGTGCCGGGTAAGCAGGATATGCATGGCGTCAATCCTTATGAGCGCTTGTCCAAATGTGTCGAAGACATTCAACAAAACCATTCCGACGCGGAACTTTGCGTAATTTCGGGTGACCTCGCCCACAAGGGTGAAGTCGGCGCCTATGAAGACCTATCGGAAATCCTGACGCGCTTGCCTATGCCTTATCGTCTTATGGTCGGCAACCACGATCATCGAGACAATCTCCGGTCGGTTTTCCCTGAAACTGCTGAGGATCCGAATGGGTTTATCCAATCCAGCGTCGATCTCGATGCCGGTCGCTTGATTCTCATCGATTCTGCGGAAAAGGGCGAGAAGTACGGCACATTCTGCCAAGAAAGGGCCACCTGGCTGACGGACCAGCTTGAAGGCTGTGATGGTCGACCAGCGTACCTGTTCCTACATCATCCTCCGTTTGAAATAGGCATACCGTATATGGACGGTATGAGGATGCTGCACGGTGCGGATCTCCTGGCAGACACAATCGCGCCGTTCACCAATATCCGGCACATGTTTTTGGGCCACGTTCACCGACCGATCGCGGGAAGCTGGAGAGGGTTACCCTTTTCGATATTTCGCGGCACTGCGCACCAAGTCGCTCTGCGGCTGGAAGAAACGGAGTATCTCGTTCGCAGTCACGAACCGCCAGCCTATGGAGTGATTTTACTCAACACCGATTCCGTCATCGTTCATTATCACGACTACTTGGACAACACCGCATTCGTGGCGGAAGCCGACATCGCTCGTCGCCAGAAGCAATTGTAAAGACCGGAGGACCGACCGATGACCAAGACCGGACGCGCTGCCGTTTACGACGCGCCGAATACGCCTTTCGCGATCCGGAACTATCCGGTGCGCGATGTCGAGCCGAACGAGGTGCTCGTCCGGATCACAATGTCGACGATCTGCCGTTCTGATATCCATTCCTATCTCGGGCACCGGCCGAACCCTTGCCCTGGCATTCTCGGACACGAGATCGTCGGCGTGATCGACCAGCTGGGCGAAAATATCATCCATGATATGCGTGGCGATAAGCTTGCGGTTGATGACCGGGTAACTTGGACGGAATTTTTCCACCACGGCGAGTCGCATTACCGCGACATCCACGACATGCCACAAAAGTCTCCGGGGGTTCGCAAATACGGACACGACCTTGTTGCCGACGATCCGCATTTTCTCGGCGGCTTTGCGGACTACTGCTACATCCTGCCGGGCACGGGAATACTCAAACTCCCCGACGACATTTCCGACGAGGAAGCGACTCCGTTGAACTGCGGCGTTGCGACCATGATTTCGGTTACCGAGGCCGCCGAAATCGATATCGGCAGCACGGTTGTGGTTCAAGGGTTGGGTCTTCTCGGTCTGTATGGCTGCGCCATCGCAAAGGCACGCGGCGCCAGGCGGGTCATTGGCCTAGACTCTGTCGCTGACCGCCTCTCCATCGCCCGAAAGTTTGGCGCCGACGTTACTTTCGACATCGACAAAATGGACGAGGATGAGTTGGTCTCCGCCGTTCGTGCCGAGTGCCCGCCGGATGGTGCCGATATCGGAATTGAAGTCTGCGGCCATGCCGGCGCTGTGCCCGTCGGCATTCGGACGTTGCGGATTGGAGGTCGATACGTGATCGGTGGGTTGGTCAATCCCAATTCAACCATCAATCTCGATGGCAACCTCATCCTGCGTAATTGGATTACCCTTAAAGGGGTCCATAACTATCATCCTCGTCACCTGGTCCAAGCCTTGGATTTCGTTATGAGCCATCGCGACCAATTCCCATTCGCGGACATTGTTGACTCGAAGTTTTCGCTCGATGAATTGGACGAAGCATTCGCCCGTGCCGCTGATCGTTCGGTCTTACGTGCCGCAATCGTTCCGTAAACCGGGTATCGTCACGCTAACGGCCTTAAGTTGGGCGGAGGATATGCGTGGACTGGTGATCGGCACCAAAAACTTCAAATGCAGCACGCATGCCAAGCGCGAGAAATAGCCTCGATCGCGCTGCGGCTAGCAACCGAAGGAAAGGCGAATGACGTCATCAAATTCGAGTTCCAAAGATGCCCAGCGTTCCGACCCGACCCAGATGAAGCGGAAGTTCGGCTGGCGCGGGGTGATCAGCCTAGTTCTTGGGTTGGCCTTCTTAGGCGGTGCCGGGGTTTCGGTCTTGGCGGTATATTTGATGAATCAGCGCGGCGTCACGGGTGATGATGTGTCGTTCGCTTGGGTGTTGGCCGGTGCCTCGACGTTGATCGGCGGGCTGATTATTGCCGCAGCTTTCAAACGTCGAGATTATGTCGACGAGACCGGCACCGTGCTGCCTTATGTCATCATGGCGCAAATGATCGGGAATGATAGTTTCGACTTCACGGATGATGCCGGCGGCATCGACTAGGCGGTGGACTGGGAGGCTGAGCGCTGAACTAGAATACAGCGACACATGTGTATCTGCGGAAGAGGCCGGCATACCTGCCGGACCCCTCATTCGACACCAGTATTTTCTTTTGTAGCCCAACCGATCAGTGCCTCGCCCCAGGACTTGGCGGTGGCTGGATCGAGATCGAAGACCGTGAACCTTGAGCCCTCTCGGATTCGCAGGCGCATCAGGCGTACTGACGCTTGATCCGATTGCACATCAAGGAGTTGGATGTTTTGCCCGAAGGGGGCCTCTATCTCGGCGATGACCGTGGTCTCGCCATCGCTCATCAAACCACCGACCATAAGCTCACTCCCTTAGCGTCCGGCAAAAGTGAATGCGTTTTCTACCAGCATTTCCCAGTTGCGCGGGGTTTCCGGATAATCCGGTTTCAGATCAATCTCCAGCAGCGCATGGTCTCCTGCGACGGCGCGCTCGCTGAGCGCCGCCAGGAGAGCCGGAAAGGTTCCGATATCGGCTCGGCTGATCATCAACTCGCTTAACTTCAAAACATTGGAGGCCATGGCACCCTCTCTTGGTGAGATGTCGAAAGGCTTAGGTGTCGAGTACGCGGTCGCGAAACCGGGCTCGGTACAGGATCCGGTTGGATCCAGATGCGTCTTGATCTTCGAAAGCGGTTCGATCGTGCAGGATGTTATTGCAGATAATTCCCTCGCCTGCCGCAAACACATGGCGGGTAATCCCGGGGTCGTCGCGCAGGATTTCTGCCAGGGCATCGCGGGCCCGGTCTATCAACCGGTCTTCGGCCCAAACGACATGGCGCTTTCGTGCGGTATAGCGCGTGTGAAGATGGCCGTTGGCTCTGACCGAGAATACCGGTCCGGTAACGGCGGGGCGGATCTCACGCCCGTTCGCGATATGCGCCGGAATTGTCAAAGCGTCTTGGCGCATCAGGGCTTCAATATGTTCGGGGTCGTCCTGACGCAGCCGGATATAGGCGATCCGGGGGTCCAGCAACGCATTCTCTCCGCCGGTTGTCGCCCGGCAGACGCAATGTAGCACGAAGGATTGCACGCTCTCGGGGCCGGTTGCGTAATACCCATCGGTGTGCCAGGTAAGCGCTTTGTTGGAAAACGGGATGAAATTTGCCTCGTGGTCGGTCTCGGACGCGGCGATCCGAGAAATCCCGTCCGTGCCGGCGAGCGGCGGTCTATCGAACTGGACCAGCCCCAATTGCCGGGCCATAGCGGCCAACCCGGCTGGTGTAACGTCGCTGCGCGTCCGATAAAGCGCGAAGTTCCGAGCGCTACAGGATGAGCGAATCGCGCCGCGTTCGTCCGTTGTGAGATTTAAATGATCGCTGATCTCAACCCAATTGACCGGTATTTGCGATGATGCCCCGACCAACACATTTTCCCGCCAGCTCTCGTAGGCTGCGAGATCTCGTTTGCCACCAATTTGGAGCGGGGAAGGCGTTTTGATGTCCGCATCCATTTTTTGAGGCATTTTATATTCCGATTTAATCATGCTCGGTCTGTATGTTCGTAAGGTCGTGAATTCGCAAGATGAATTCGCGAATGACGGTGACACTCATAAAATTTTGACACACTCAAAACAAATTGCAATTTTTGAATATGACTAGACAAATCTCGATTTCGGAATATGATTTTCTGGAACGCGCATTCATGCGGCATAGAGAGTGATTGTGGTCCGAGCCCTCGACTTCGACATCGAGTATGATGGATCGCTTAATGCAAATCTCTTGTTTTGATGTGGAAGGGGTGGAGAGTGGCCGGCA
>JABIRP010000001.1 GCA_018699735.1 Rhodospirillaceae bacterium
GGAAAAAGCGCCGTCGCCGAGAACCGTAGCTTTTCCATGACCGGCAAGTCGAAACCCGGATCCGGCGGGCGCGGTGCCGATTTCGGGTCAAGCGCGCACCGGACGATGACATAAGCGATGTAAAGCAGGCCCATGATCACACCGGGAATGAACATGCCAACGAACATGTCGCCTAGCGATAACTCGGCAATAGCCGCCAGGATGATGACGATGACCGAGGGCGGTATGATGGCGCCGAGCGACCCGCCGGCGGTGATCACCCCCGATATCAGTGCCTTGTCGTAGCCATGCCGTAGCATCACCGGGGTCGCGAGCAGACCAACGACGGTCTCCGTCGCTCCGATGACGCCGCTGCAAGCAGCAAAGATCATACACAGCACGATGGTGCCGACGCCGAGCCCGCCAGGCAGCCGCCGGGTCCACATATGGATCGCCTCAAACAGCTTGTCGGCTGTGCCCGAGCGCTCAAGCATAGCGCCCATATAAATAAACAACGGCACGGCGGCCAGCACCGCCGCACCGGACATCTCGTCGACCTTGTGCAGGAAGACGACCACCGCGACCTCACCAAACCGCATCAAGCCGAAGACGAAAGCCGTCGACATCAGCGCATAAGCGACCGGCACGCCGAGGAAGACCAACGTCATCAGGGCCGGGAACATCCAGACGGCGGCATCCATGGACTAGGGATCCACTCCATCAGCGCGGCCAAACACGCAGGCGGCGGCTTTGATAATTTCCGCAAAAAGCTGCAGCGAGAAGAAGACGAAGCCCATGGCGATAGTCAATTTCACCGGCCAAACCAACGGGTTCCAGGCTGACTCTCCCGACAGCTCATCCAGCCGGTAGGAGTCCCAGGCATAGTCGAGCAACCCCCAACTGGTCCACGCCACCACTGGCAGTAAAGCCAGCACTAGAACCGCCAGGTCGATCGCCGCCTGGACCCGGCGAGGGAAATGCGCGTGCAGGAAATCAACCCGGATGTGCTGGCCTTTGAGTGTGACCAGCGCAATGCCGAGCGCGAAATGCGAGCCGGTCAGCATATAGGCAAACTCGTAGGCCCAGAACGTCGGCAGATCGAGCAGGTAGCGCGCCAGAACCTCGTAACTCATGATCAGTGCCAGTGGGATGACCAAGGTCGCACCAAGCAGGCCGACGCCAGCCGAAAGCCGGTCTATGGCGCTGGTCAAACGGTGCATGATGGCACAATTGGTCCCTACTTACCCCAGCGCAGCACAATCGGATCCAGCGGCCGAGCCAATTCAAGCAAGCCAGCGCGGGTGTCCGGGTGCAGAGCTTCGAGCGGATGGCGGACCGCGTCGGACTTGATCACCCCACCTTCTATCATCGCCGCCTTTGTGGCCCTGAGCCCACATTGCCGGTTCTCATAGTTGATCAGCGGCAGGATGCTGGCGTAGGCGGCGGCTGCAGCGTCGCGGTTTCCGGATAGATGCCCGGTCACCACCGGTTTGATCAGATCCGGGATCAAGGCGCTCGGCATGGTCCCAGTGGCCCCGGCGTCGAGATCGGCCATCAGTGTGATCGATTCCTCGCCATCAAACGGCCCGACGATCGCCTCACCGCCGGCCGCGATCAAGGCCCGCAGTTTTCCGGCTGTGCCCGGCATCTCTATCTTGAAGTATTGAACCAATGGAATCTCGGTGGCGAGACCGACGAGGAATGGCACCGAGAGATCGACCCCGCTCAGCGGTGCATCCTGGATCATAATCGGAACACCGGCTGCATCGGCGACCCGGGAGAAGTGCTCAAACATCCCCGTCTCGCCAGTCTTTAGGAGCGCACCATGATAGGGCGGCATCATCATCAACATGGCAGCCCCCGCCTTGGCGGCACGAGCGCCCCGCTCGGCGGCAATATCGGTGGAAAAATGGCTGGTTGTGACGATCACGGGCACTCGTCCGGCGACATGGTCGGTGCAAAGATCCAGCAGCGTTTCGCGCTCATCGTCTGTCAGCAGAAACTGCTCGGAATAGTTGGCCAGGATGCAGATGCCGTCGACCCCCTGGTCGATCATGCAATCCAGCACACGGCGTTGCCCTTCGAGATCGAGCGCTCCAGCCTCGGTGAAAGGCGTTGGCGCAATCGGGTATACGCCTGTAAGCGCGGGTGAGGCGGTATCAGTCATCGAGTAGTCCTTGGTTTGAGTGGCACGCGAAGTACACAGCCTATCTTGATCGTGCCGATCCTCGCCTGGCCGGGCCGAAGCTTCTGGCGCTAGATTTCATGCTCAACCCCTTGATCGAACTGTTGCCCGGATCAAACCGGCCCGGAGTCGGCTCTTGGGTGGGTTGATCGGCGTTGGCTTGGCGTTTCGCGATTTTCTGAGCCGCTTTCGCCTTTGCCCGCTCACGGGCCTTGGCTTTGGTCATGTCGTCCTCGCCTTTCAGGAACTTGTAGATCCGAGACCTAGTCTACCAGAGCCGCCGTCTTGTCCAAATCCGGGTGCCGGGTGGTCCAATCCGTAGAGGCCTCATAGGCGTCCGAAATACGGTAAGCCATCGCCTCATCAAACTGTCCGGTCACAACCTGAATTGAGAGCGGCAGACCGGAGGATGAAAATCCAGCTGGGACTGCCAACGCCGGGTTTCCGGTGACATTGAAGGGGGTTCGCGCCTGACGCGGATAGTATTTCTCGCGGGCCACCGGATCTTCGATCGGGAATGCCGGTTCCATGTTGTTCACCGTGACGATGGCGTCGAGGTCGGCAAACAAAGCATTGAATTCCGACGCGTATCTGGCTCGGGTACGGGTCGCCTGGACATAGTCCATGCCTCTGATCGCCGTGCCCGGCAATAGGCGCGAGAGCAATGAGGCGCCGTATTCCTCGGTTCGCTCGACCAGCCATTTCTCATGAATTGAACAGGATTCCGAAAGCATGATGATACGGTTACAGGCGGCATAATCGGCGAGTGGCCGGACAGCGACTTCTTGGATTTCCGCTCCCAGGTCCGCAAGAGTGTTGACCGCAGCCTCGATGGCCGCAGTCATCTCCGCATCGGCGATCAGGTCTTCGGCATAGAAATGGCGAATCACCCCGATCCGCAATCCCTTCAATCCGGCCGCAAACCCAGATGCAAAATCCGGTACCGGCTCTTCGGCCGACCCTGGGTCGGCGGCATCGTGTCCAGAGATTGCCGCCAGCGCCAAAGCATTGTCGGCGGTGGTTCTGGTCAACGGGCCAACATGATCGAGAGAGAATGAAAGCGGCACCACGCCGCGCCGGCTGACCCGACCGTATGTTGCCTTCATCCCCACCAAGCCGTTCATCGAGGCCGGATTACGAACCGAGCCACCGGTATCAGAGCCAAGCGCTATCGGCAAGAAACCGGCCGCGACCGCCGCACCGGATCCGCTGGAGGATCCACCAGGCGAATACTGCCGTCCCCAGGCGTTGCGGGCCGGTGGCCACGGCAGGTCGAAAGACGGGCCGCCCAGGGCGAATTCATGGGTCGAAAGCTTCCCCATCAGAATAGCTCCCGCCGCACGCAACCCGGCTGTGACCGGCGCATCCTCGCTCGCGATATTATCCGCCAAGAGCCTTGAGTGCGCCGTAGTCGGCCAACCCTTGGCGTCGATAATGTCTTTCAAGCCAAACGGCACGCCGTGCAACGGCCCGAGTGGGTCGCCGCGCATGACCGCATCCTCGGCCGCGCGGGCCTCAACGAGAGTTTCCTCAGGGCGCACCGTCAAGAAGGCGTTCAAGCCCTCGTCGTAGCGTTCGATCCGAGACAACAGCGCGGTCACGAGTTCGACCGGCGACAATGTCTTCTCGCGAATCATCCGGGCCGCTTCCACGGCCGTGAGCCAATGCAGTTCAGTCATCGCTTTGGCTTCCAAGTGGCTGCCTGGAAGACATTGGCAGCCTCCTGGGTCCAATCGTTGTCTCGGTCCAAGCGTTCGATCGCGATCCGAGCGGCCTTCGAGGCTGCCATCGCGCGCTCAGGCCCCACCGCTTGAGCGATGTGATCGGGCAATATTGATCCCTCGGAATTTTGATCGGCCATGGTCCTCTCCGAATTTCGTGACCCTGAACCATGACACGTTCAAGACCGGGTATCCAAGTGGGCTGATGTCGCCATTGTGATTTCGGATGGATCTCTCAACAGATCAATCTATCTCATCAGGTTGATGCTTCGAGCATCTTAACCGAACTTCGCTTGACCGGAGGGTATGACGCCAAACCATGTCTGGCTTCACGATACTTGAAGAGCAGCTCATCTCGCTCGATGAAATCAAGAATACCGAACTGTCGGAGTTTGTGGCCTATTGGCGGCTAAAGGCTCAAGGCCGGGCGTTCGCCCTGCGAAAAGATATAGATCCAGTCGAAATTCCGACCCTTCTCGGGTCGATACGCATCGTCGCCATTGAGGGAAATGGTCTGTTTCGATTTCGTCTCTACGGGACGAATGCGACAAATCCTGACGGTGCGGATATGACCAATAAGACGACAAAGGACTATGACGACAAGGATTTTGGAGACTTTGTTGCCCGCCACTACGCGGCGGTCGCGGCGGATGGTCAGGGGCGGTGTTGGCACATCAAAGCAAAAGTCGACGAAGGGGCCTACGAGTACATCCGCGTGGTGCTTCCAATTAGCTACAACGGCGAAACCGTAGATGGATTGATCGTCAAGTCGACACGAATCAAGAATGAAGCGCTGCTTTGGCGTCGTTGAGAGTGCAGTTTGAAGCTACCGTTGTCCGATCACGCCGCGAAAAAACTTGCATCTTGTTCCGCTCGCAGGCGCCACAAGATCGAGCCCTCAGGCGATAAGATCATAGATCTCGTGATCCTGTCTCCCGCTGACACGTCTCGGGTCAACACATTTCCGGCAACCATGTAATAAGGCAGCGCTCCGTCTTCGGCGATCGGACCAGCATCGATCATTTCGGCTTCGACCCCGATGATGTTGTGTCGTCGATCCATGACAAGCGCCGTGCCCGCCGTCAGGTTTTGACCCGCCACGGCGATCATGTCGAGCACTGGGCGCGGTCCAGCAGCACCAGTGGAGCGCCCAAGGAGACCGGCTGACAGGATTGAGACTGTGGCTTCAATCCCCAATAGATGCTGGGGATTGTAGACTAGGCCATACCGCCCACATCGGCTGACCGGATGGCCCTTCTCAGCCAACACCCGCCAGGTCTCGGGATCGTGCCCGCCATCGACCACCACGTAGACGCCGCCAGCGAAACTGGCTTCATCGGCCCGGCGCAGACAATTAAATACATCCAGGCGCCCTGGCCCTCTAGGACTGACGTCAGACAGCAAGCCTCCGTCTTCATTTGGACAGAGGATCGAAGGCACTTCGATTGTGCGGGCGATCGGACGGTGGAAATGCGGGGTATCCGGCTTTAGCCCTGTGTGGTTGGCAACCAAGAGCATCTCGTTGATGTCCGGCGCGCGCTGTTGTGGCAACTCCGAAAGCAGCGCATCCCGGGTCGCCATCACCTCCGATATATTGCGGTCACCGATATCCCAACACGCCGCCAATCCGGGCGCAGCAATGGTTTCATCAAGCCACGAGACGGTGCCGGTGTCCGGGTGCCAGACAAAGTCGTACTCGCTCGACTTTCCGGCCGCGACCACCGGCAAACCGATCAGGCGTACATAGGACAGCAGCCCAATCAGCAGGCCCGGCTGATCGCCTTCGATTGGCGTGCAGATAACGCCGGCCTGACGGGCGTGTTTTGCCAGTATCGGCCCGACGACCGAGTCGGCTTCTTTCGATACCATGGCCACATGTTTTCCGGCGGAAATCGCAGCCAGAGCGTTCGCGGCCCCGCCCTCTGGCGAGCCGGTTGCCTCAACCACCACATCGATCGGCAAATCCGCCAGCAGGGCCCCGTCTGGGACCACCACATATTTTCCGGCCTCAAGCGCCGCCGTCGCGGACGACACGCTATCGGTCAGTCGGACATCCTCCCCCTTGATGCCGAGTGCAGCCAGGACCGCCGCAGCGCGATCCATATCTCGGTCGGCGAGGGCCCTTACCTCGAGTTGATCCATCAACAACGACTGCCCGATCAGCGAATGCCCGAACTCGCCGACACCAATCAGTCCGGCGCGGACGACACGATCCGATGCGCCCTCGTATAAAAAGTCATAATTCATCTAAAGTCTGTCTCCGTCGCGCACGTCCATGACCAAAGCAAGCAGGTCTTCATCGCACAGATCCGGCCTTGTCTTACGGGCTTCCTGTACACCAATTTCGATTTGCCCATCTCGGCAGAGACCGGATATCGCAGCCGCTTCAATCGCTTCGTGAACAGCAACGACGAATGCAGCATCTTTCTCGGAAAACAGGCGACTGGTCATGGCCGAGGGAATTGGCAAACCAGCAACTCAACGCCGTCGCCACCGGCCGTATAAGAAAGTGCTGGCTCGTCACCGCTGACAAACGCGCAAGACCACAGATCCAACACCTCCCCATGCGCAATCGCCGAGCCGCCAACAACGACCTGATACTGCGCATCCCCACCAGAAGGGTCGGGGGTTGTCAGGGTTTGACCCGGCCCGGCTCGCACGATCCAAGCGGCCAGCCCATCGGCTTCCAGATCCAGAACGGGCTCAGTAACCGTGTCGCCTCGCGCACCACGTCGTGCGGCACTTTCCAGCGTCATATCGGCGGCAACCCGTGTTCGTTGTTGGCCTTTTTCGAGATGATCGCGGCTCTCCGGCATATATTTTGGCCCCGGGTCCCAGCCTCGGCGCAATGTGAAATATAACACCCCTTCATCGCCGGCTGTCACCGGGCCGTAGGGCGTGTGTCCGTTTACGTAGTGCAGTGATAGCGGACTGGCCGCATGTTTTCCTATATGGGCTCTACCGCGCACAACGACTTGGAATTGCGGATGAATATGGAAGTGCGGTGGTGTCACGGCTCCTGCGGGCTGCTCGACAAGAAACCCTTGCGGTAAACCATTGTCATTGCGCTCATTGCCTGCGACGTATTTTCCCTTGAGCGGGCCCGCACCAACATAATCGCTGATCATATAGGTCCGACCATTGACCTGCAGTGGACGGCGGGTATTCGCGGCCGCGCTGGCGAGCACCTGAAATTGCACTTACATCCTCCTGCCAATCCAAAAAAACGGTCAGGCCAAAAAAACGATCAGGCCAAAAAAACAATCAGGCCAAAAAAAACGATCAGGCCAAGCCTTCGCATTCTTCGATCTTTGCGCCTATCCAATTGACGCCCTGCTGCTTGCTGTCAGTCAGATCGACCCCATCCAAGCGAGCGTTCGAGAAGATCGTACCAATCAACTCCGCACCGCGAAAGCCAACCCGCAAGGACCGTCCCGTCTTCGACCCGTCCGGCGCTAGGATTTCCGCCCGGACCATCTTCGCCGAAACGAACATGGCGTTGGTCAGTACCGCGTCGGTGAAACTGGTACCGGAGATCAGCGCCTCGCTGAAGTCGGCTTCGGTCAGGTTGGATGCGACGAAACTCGTCAGCATCAACTCGCAATTCTTAAAGTTCGCCCGACTTAGATCGCACTGGGACAACAACGCGCCGCGTAGGTCGCAGTTCGAGAAGTCCAGAGAGGTTAGGTCCTTGCCCGTAAAATCCGCTCGAACGCCCTCATCACCATTGGTGGCGATCCATTTGCCATGCGCCTGGATCATCTCCTCAATCTCTTTCGGCAACGCGGCGCCCGGCGATCGCGCCAAGGCACCGTCCATGTTGGCACCCTCTAGATTGGCCGAGCTGAGGTCAACGTTTCGCAGATTGGCATTCGTCAAATCGCTATACGAAAGATTCGCATTGGTCACATCGGCGCCAACCAAGACCGCATCCTTCAGTTTCGAACCTGAAAGGTCTGCGTCCTTGAGATTTGCACCCGACAAATTGACCGCGTAGAGATTGGCGTCCTTAAACTTCGAGCCAATCGCGGACACGTTCTGGAGATTAGCGTGCTCAAGGTCGGTGTCAGATAAGTCAGCATTATCCAATGTCGCCCCGGAAAACGAGGTCTCGTTGCCATGCCCACGGGACCATTTCAAGATCTGGCCGGCCCGCAGATCCGCCCCCCTAATCTCGGCACTTGTCAGATCGGCCATCGAGAAATTGCAGCCGCGCAGGTCACATTTGTTGAGGTTGGCCTGACGAAGACTGGCGGATGAGAAATCCGATCCGAATAAATCCGAGCCCTGGAGATTGCCTCTGGTGAAACTTGCTCCTGAAAGATCGGAAGCCGCCATTTGGACTTCTTTCAACATCAGATTGTCAAATTTCAGGCGGGCCATTTTACCCTGCATGATCATAAGGCGCTGGCCACCCGGCCGACCTTCGGTGAACATCGTATGCAATTTGATCTTTTTGCTGAGCTCCGCCGAAAGCGGGCGAGCGGTGCCAAGACTCACTGCCACCTCAGATCCTCCTTAGAGGCCCAAGTCAATTCGGCGTGATAAAATTGAACCCGAATACACATAAAACACTCTAAACAGCATCAACTAGACACCGCACAGGATGAGATTACAGCACCTAATGCAATGAGGTAAGTGAAGTTTGTACCTTCCATCGAAATCTGTAGCCGTTTGCATACTCGAGAGCAATTCGATGTGGTTGGCATTTGGTTAGTCTTAGTGCTCGATCAGATGCTGGCGCTGTGAAGTTCGGAAGTTTTCAATAACCCGCAGACTCCAAAAATATCCAACCCAGCCGAGAACGATCGACCAGGGGATCGATCCGATCACCATTGGCAAACCCCATAATTCAACCATTCGGACCATATACACCCAGAACGACTCGAACCCTGTAGTCTCAGTTGCAAGGATCATGTTCAATTCGCCCATGAAATCCGAATAACCGTAGAGTCCGTCCTCCGGGGCCAGCATCAAACGCCCGGTTATCAAAAATCCGTAATAAATCGGCGGCACCGTGAAAAAATTGGTGATCCAGGTCCAGCCACAAGCGACAATCAGGTTGAAATTCCAGCTAGGTCGAACGGCCCGGACTACGGCCCAGATTGCAGCGCAAATCGCCATCTGGGCGCCAACTGTCGGTGTAAACGCAACTGCCAGACCGACCATTACCCCGCGCGCGGTAATTTTTGGAGTGTTCTTGCCACGCAAGATGGGAATCAACAGCCTATACCGCAGAGCGCGGCAGGTTTTGCATTTCTTGTTCTTCAAGCGAGTGCCCTTTGCCAATCCGCCGCCTGCCGGGGATTCTTTGCGAAATCCGAAGCGCCCAGATTATAGAATATGTTTTATAGGATAAGTTCGCGACTAGTTGAAAGGGCCAAAAAATTCAGCTTCATACCCCGTCAGGTACGCTTACCACCAGCCCAGGCCGGCAGCATGCGGGTCAATACATCGTCCCGGTCGATAATATGATGCTTCAGTGCCGCGCCGGCATGCGCGGCAACAACCAACGCGATGATCCAGTCCATATAGTCGTTGTGAACCATATCGGCAAAGTGCTCGGCCAGAAAGTCATTGCGCTCCATCACCGCCGGGAAAATTGACACATCAAGGATCTTAACCGGACGGGCTCGGAAGATATCCATGGCCATTCCCGCCAAGGGCTGGACAAACATGATCGCGTAGAGCGCCATATGCGTCCAATGGGCCATAAGTTTGTGGGAGTTCGGCATCGCGGCGGGCAATGGCGGTTCGATATTGACAGAACGCCACCAAACGCGGACCAAAGCTAACGCCAAGACCGACACGCCGATCGGCTTGTGCAGATATAGATGTAGCTCACCCATTTCACTGTCGTATCCGGTCGTGTATTTGACCGAGTAGGCCAGTCCGTACAGCCCCAAAAACAACAAAACTATGGTCCAATGCAAGGCAATCGAAACTGCACCATACCGCTCATGGGTATTGCGCCACTGAACGCCATTGGTTTGTGTCAGATCGTTCATCTCCGCCCCCGCTTTGGTCGTCCCGCCGGCCGTCGGAGTATACCGCGACAACTGGATAATGCATACATCAGCCGGAGAAGACCGGTTTCGGTCGGGACAACGAGCGCGAAATTGGAAGGTTTGGTGGGCCGGTATCCATTTACTGGATGGAAGTCTAACTGCACGTCACACGGCCGCCGGCCCGCCCGGCCTTCGCGCCAGTATCAAACCCAATTATAAATAAACGATTAAGAGATATTAATGACCAGGCGCGCCGTGCCACGGCGAGAAAACGTCGCGACCCGACGAGAATTGACGACCATCCCGGCCCAAGTTCAAAATCGATCACTTCAAGTTGAGAAGGAAGAGCCACCATGAAGACAACCACTCAGGTCGCTGTTATCGGTGGCGGCGTCGTTGGCTGTAGCGTGCTGTATCATCTGACCAAACTTGGTTGGTCGGATGTCATGCTTATCGAGCGTTCGGAGCTAACATCCGGTTCGACCTGGCATGCCGCCGGCGGCTTTCACACGCTCAATGCCGACACCAATATGGCGGCGCTGCAGGGATACACGATCAGGCTCTACAAGGAATTGGAGGAGATCTCCGGCCAGTCTTGCGGCCTGCATCATGTTGGCGGCCTCACTTTGGCGACCACACCAGAGCGCATGGACTTCTTGACAGCCGAGCGGGCCAAACACCGATATATGGGCCTTGAGACCGAGATCGTCGGCCCGAACGAGATCAAAAACCTCTCACCGATTACCAACACAGATGGCGTGCTCGGCGCGCTCTACGATCCACTGGACGGGCATCTGGATCCATCGGGCACGACCAATGCTTATGCCAAGGCCGCCCGGTTGGGGGGTGCCGAGATCGTTTTGCGTAATCCGGTCAAAGCTCTTACACCCCGCGCGGACGGAACCTGGGACGTAGTCACCGAGCAAGGAACGGTGCATGCCGAGCATGTAGTCAATGCCGCCGGCCTCTGGGCCCGGGAGGTTGGTGCGATGGTCGGGGCCGTCCCACCGCTGCACCCGATGGAGCACCAGTATCTCGTTACCGACGATATTCCATTGGTCTACGAGCACGGCTCAGAACTGCCACATGTCATGGACCCGGCCGGCGAAAGCTATTTGCGCCAGGAGGGCCGCGGCCTCGTCATCGGCATCTATGAACAGCGCTGCGACCCTTGGGCGGTCGACGGCACGTCCTGGGATTTCGGCCACGAACTGCTGCCCGACAATTTGGATCGCATTTCCGAAGCCCTGGAATACGCCTACATGCGCACACCCTGCCTCGCCGACGCTGGATTGAAGCGGATTATCAACGGTCCCTTCACCTTCGCGCCGGACGGCAATCCACTGGTGGGCCCGGTCCCGGGGCTGCGTAATTTCTGGAGCGCCTGCGCCGTCATGGCCGGGTTCAGTCAGGGCGGGGGTGTCGGTTTGACGCTGGCGGAATGGATGGTTGAGGGCGAGCCGAGCCGCGATGTGTTCGCCATGGATGTGGCGCGCTATGGAAACTGGACGACCCGAGCCTATACCCGCAACAAAGTGGTCGAGAACTATCAGCGCCGTTTTGCGGTTTCCTATCCGAACGAAGAACTGCCCGCAGCCCGCCCTCTGGAAACCTCACCGGCATACGGGGTCTGGAAAGGGCAGAACGCCGTGTTCGGCCAGGGTTACGGAATGGAGCACGTCAATTATTTCGCACCCCATGGCGAAGAGCCCTACGAGACGCCATCGTTCCGCCGCTCAAACGCGCATGACACGGTTGGCGAGGAGTGCCGCGCTGTGCGCAATGCGGTCGGCATCAACGAAACCCACAATTTCGGCAAGTATCTCGTCTCCGGCTCAGGCGCCGAGGACTGGCTTGATCGGGTCATGGCCGGACGCATTCCGAAACAGGGCCGGATGACGTTGTCGGCAATGTTGAGCCCCAAGGGTCGAATTATTGGGGATTTCACCATTTTGCGCCAAAATGCGGAGACGTTCCGATTGGCCGCCTCTTTCGGGACCCAGGCCTTTCACATGCGCTGGTTTGAGCAACATTTGCCGGAAGATGGCTCGGTCACCGTCGAGAACATTTCGTTGAAATCGATCGGTTTTCAAATTGCCGGCCCGAATGCCCGCGAGCTGCTCTCCCGCGTGACCCGCATTGATGTTTCAAATGAAGCACTTCCGTTCATGTCGGCGATCGAAACTGAAGTCGGGCAATGCGACGCTTTGATTGCCAGGGTGACCTATACCGGTGACCTCGGTTATGAGATTTACGTGCCGCCAACCCAACAGCTCACCCTGTATCAGGCCTTGACCGAAGCCGGAGAGGACCTTGGGCTGCGCCCCTTCGGCATGCGCGCGATGATGAGCCTTCGACTTGAAAAGGCGTTCGGCTCTTTCTTACGGGAATTTCGGCCCGATTACATGCCGGCCGAAACCGGCATCGACCGCTTCGTGTCCTACAACAAGCCGGTGGATTTCATCGGCAAAGCCGCAGCCCTGCAAGAGAAGGCCGCTGGTCCGAAACGCAAACTCTGCTGTTTCGTCGTTGAAGCGACAGACGCGGACGTCTGGGGTGATGAGCCAATCTGGAGGGAGGGCGAGGTGGTTGGGTTTGTCACCTCCGGCGGCTATGCCCATTACGTCGAAAAATCACTGGCGCTCGGGCTGGTGCCGGTCGAGATGGCGGTAGACGGCGCCGAGTTCGAAATCGAGATTCTGGGAGAGCGCC
The DNA here is from genome assembly GCA_018699735.1 of Rhodospirillaceae bacterium. Classification (GTDB taxonomy): domain Bacteria; phylum Pseudomonadota; class Alphaproteobacteria; order Thalassobaculales; family Thalassobaculaceae; genus JABIRP01. The sequence continues at coordinate 12,606 of JABIRP010000001.1, forward strand.
GGCCGGCACGGATCGCCGCCGAACCGCTCTTCGATCCGAAGATGGAGCGGATGCGGGGTTAGCTCGGGCTTGGCTCGTGACGGAAACGACCTGGGCTGAAACCCTCACCATCGGTTCGGTGGAAGCGAACACCGAAGGTGAGACGGATCCTGTTACTGACGTTCTCGCCTGTCGCGTGAAACGTTGTCATTGCGAAACAAAGCGCATCACCCGCCTCAACCGAAGGGCGGGTCTGCTCAAAACGGGCCACCCGCCAATCTGGAATTCGATGCTGCTCGGACGCGTAATAACTTGGGCGGTCGCAGTGGGCTACGCCGGCATCGAGCACGCCTTCCATGTGGCTGCCCAGGCAGAGTTTAAACGCGCCGCTCGCGTCCTCCATGTCTTGCAACGGCATCCAGAGCACGCACCCGTCAGCCGGGTTTGTGTTTAGCGGATAATGCGGGAACTCCTGGTGCCACGCGAGCGCGTTGCGGCGATCATCCGGCGGATCCATGCGCAGCATGGCACCCGTGATCGCGACGCCATCCGGATCGGTTTCCAGAACACCGGCCGCAGCCGCTGTTATCGGATCCGCAATAGCAAGCGACTGCAGCGCCGTGCTGATCTGCATGGTGTCGTAAATCTTGGCAAACGCCTTGGGGTGGTTTCCGCGAAGCGCGATCAGGGCCGCATGAAAGGCGTCGGCATCCCAAGGGATCGGCGCCTCGATCGGGCGGGCATCTGGGTCAGATCGCATCCAAAGCCGATAGAGCGTGCCCAGCACCCGCTCGACATCGCGCGGATCGCCCAGTCCTGTGAACTTGACGAAGCCGGTATCACCGAAGCGGCGACGCATGTCTCCGCGCCGGTCTGCCAGCGGCCCGCCCACTGCAATATTAACCGGTGCGATATCGCCAGATCCTGCCTTGGATCGATCCGTCGGCACTGCCTCGATTACGTCCGCTAGAGCCATGTTCGCCACCGTCCTTCGCTGGTCCCGATAGCTCTTGGACAGCAAGGATCATGCCAGACAGCAAGGATTCCGGGCCTTTAGCGGCAGTGTAGATGTGCTCTAGATATCCGCTAATAGCGAAAGGCCTGGCTCGGCACTGCCCTGTTCGGCCCTGCGAACCGCCTCGACCAGGCCGGCGTTGGCCGGTGCCGCTATACCGGCAGCCTCACCAGCGCGGACAATATGGCCATTGATGAAATCGATCTCGGTGCGCCGACGCTTGGCCATGTCTTGGCCCATAGATGGGCGGTGGTCGTCGCTTCTGCCCTCAGTGCCCGCGATCATCGATTGTTCCATGCGTTCGATCAGGGCCGCGTCGCCATCCAGAGCGGCGATCCAGTCATCGGCTTCGAATTTATTTATATTTTCAAGATCATAGCCAAGCGCTCTGCCGATACGACATCCCTCGCCTGCGAGCCTGATCGACAGGCGCCGGGTCACTTCCTCGCGCGCCATGCCGTTCGAGCCGAGGCCACTTGCCGCCGACACACCGTTGCCCATCGCATTTGCAACCAGCTTCGACCAGCGCTCTCCCCAGAGGTTGGTCGTCGTCTTCGTGCTGTCGATTGGGGAGAGCAGCCCCGCCACCCGTTCGACCCGAGGCGTAATCCGGCCATGGGGCTCACCGACGCGAAATACCGTGTGCTTATTGCCACCGAGCGGCACCCCGCGCGCGACCTTGCCAGGGCCGGTCAGTTCGACCGCGATCTTAGCCGCGATACAGCCCGTGGTTCGCCCCCACCCGACGACATCGGCGATGGTCTCTTCATTGATGCAATTTTGTAGCGAAACCACGAACCCAGTTGGCGCCAAGTAATCCCGAACCAGCATGGTCGCCCACCCGGTGTCATAGGACTTCACGCAAACGAACGCGATATCGATCGGTTTCTCTCGTGCCAGGCTTTGAACCTCGGTCAGATGCAGGGCCCGGACCGGGCCGGTCGAAAAACACTCTGTCTCAGTCAATCCAGCCAGCGACAAACCGGTTCCACGCATGGCTTCGACATGTTCCGGCCAAGGATCGACGACGATCACATCGGCGCCGTCACGCGCCAAATACCCAGCCAAATAGGCCCCAACCGCGCCGGCGCCCATGACGAGAATGCGATCACCCATCTCGATCTCTCCTGATCCTAGTGTTCAAATTCAGATTTAGCTTGGGCTGTCGCCGCCGCCAATGGTCAAGCGATGCATCACGCGCTGCTGGCCTGGATAATCGTTTAATGCCCGGTGCTGGGTGCAGCGATTATCCCACATAGCCACCGTGCCAACGCCGTAGCGTGCCCGGCAGGTAAAATCCGGCTCAACAACGTGACGTTTCAGAAAGTCGAGCAGGGCCGCACTTTCCGCGTCCGTCATGCCAATGATCCGCGTGGTGTGGCTGCCGCTCAAATACAGCGCCTTGCGGCCGGTCTCGGGATGAGTGCGTACAATCGGATGTTCGGCGCGCATGTCGTCCGCCCGATCAACATTGGCGATTTTGAAACGGGTCGACTTCATCAGCCCGGCCCGGCCCTCCCGGCGATAGCGCAGCGCGGCACTATACTCGGCTCGGAGCCCCCCGATCATGTGTTTCATCGTATCCGAGAGCGCTTCATAAGCAGTGTAAAGATTGGTCAACATCGTATCACCGCCGCGCGACGGTACCGACTTGGCATAAAGCATGGTGGCAATTGGCGGGGTCGGGTCGAACGACATGTCGGTGTGCCACGCGCCACCGAAATTGCGCTCTTCATCCGGCTCCTTGCGGATCTCGAAGATTTCCGGCTGATCAACCAAGCCTTCAACGAACGGATAAGCTTCGAGCGGCCCAAACCGGCGCGCAAAGGCGACGTTCTGCCCGGTTGTCAGTTTTTGGCCATGGAAGACCAGCAATTGATACTCAAGGAAGGCGCGATGAATTTCATCGAACGTACTGTTGTCGAGTTTGCCCGACAAATCGGCACCGGAAATCTCCGCACCCATCGTGCCGGAAATTGGCGTCACAGTGATCTTTTCATATCCCATCCGAGTGATGGTGCGGCAAGGCCGCGCCAAAATCAAATTTTGCTGCGAATTCATAC
>JABIRP010000087.1 GCA_018699735.1 Rhodospirillaceae bacterium
TCCCGTCAGAAATGGATATAATCGAAGGTTCTTGGCCCGTCCCTGGCCCAACTCCAGGTGGCGGGCCAAACACGAATTCTAGGGGGAGATGAAGACATGTCGAACAGGTTATGGGTCACTGACGATCGCTGGGGAACCCGGGACGAAGTTCATTACGGCGACCGGGTGGTGCGCTGCTACAAGGAGCGTCCGGCAAACCTGGACCAAATGTTCAGAAATACAGTGGCCAACAATTCGGATGCGCCCGCCATGGTTATGGGCCACGACACGGTCGATTACGGAACCCTCGATAATCTGGTCAACAACATGGCCGGCAACTTGGCCAATCTGGGCGTCGTGAAAGGCGACCGGGTTGCGCTATTGCTGGGCAATCGGTTTGAGTTCATCACGGCGACTATGGCCTGCGCCCGTATCGGCGTGATCAGTGTACCTATGAACATTCGCCAGCAGGCCCGGGAGACCGAGTTTATCCTCAATCAGTGTGGCGCGAAGGTCGTGCTGCACGAGGCCAGTCTGAGCGACGTGATGCCCGAGCCGATTGATATCCCGGCGGTCGAGCATGTGTTCGCGGCGGGCGACGAGCCGACCACTTCAAAGTCGATCGACGAATTGGCGGAGCCCGCGACCCCGCCTGAAGTCGAGGTCAGCGAGGAAGATATCGCGACCATTCTCTACACCTCTGGCACCACGGGGCGGCCCAAGGGCGCGACCCTTACCCATTTTGGTCACATCCATTCCCTCCTCCATTTCGAACATTGCATGCAGTTACGCCCAGGTGACAAGACAATCCTCGCCGTGCCCGCATCCCATGTGACCGGTCTGGTCGCGATCATCCTCAGCATGGTCAATGTGGGCGGCTGCACCGTAATGATGAAGGAGTTTAGGGCTCGCGCGTACCTGGAACTAGCGGCCCGCGAGCAGATCTCCATGACCATCCTGGTCCCAGCCATGTACAACCTGTGTCTGCTGGACCCTGAGTTTGCGAGCTTCGATCTCAGCGCATGGCGGATCGGCGGCTTCGGCGGTGCACCTATGCCCAAAGACACCATCGCGCGTTTGGCAGATCAACTGCCGAACTTGGTGCTGATGAACGCGTACGGTGCCACCGAAACCACTTCCCCCACCACCATGATGCCCCTCGGCCAAACCTCCGGCCATGAAGACAGCATTGGCCAAGTGGTGCCCTGTGGAGGCGTGCGGATCATGGATGACGATGGCCGCGAAGTGCCCGCCGGTGAAAGTGGAGAAATCTGGATCGCGGGGCCGATGATCGTGCCCGGTTACTGGGACAATCCAGACGCCAACGCCAAAGAGTTCACCAATGGCTGGTGGCATTCCGGAGACATTGGATCTCTGGACGAGGACGGCTTCGTCCGTATTTTCGACCGCAAGAAGGACATGATCAATCGGGCCGGATTCAAAGTCTACTCCGCCGAAGTGGAGAGCGTTATGAGCTTCCATCCGGAGATCATCGAGCTTGCCATCGTTGGCCGACCCGATCCGGTGCTCGGCGAAAAGGTACAGGCCTTTGTGGTCTCAACTCCTGAACTGAAGTCGGTTGAAGAGCTGCGGACTTGGTGCGCAACCCAAATGTCCAACTACAAAGTGCCGGACTTTGTCACTTTCTTGGACGATCCCCTGCCTCGAAATGCCAATGGCAAAATCTTGAAACGCAATCTGCGAGATTTGATCGACGCTGAGATGCAAGAGGCGGCCAGCGCTTAAGGTCTGGTCGCCGTCTCCTGACTGACACAACACGGCGGAACATATGAAGTCCTATTTGGTTGGCGTCGATATCGGCGGCACGTTTACCGATTGCGTGGTGATTGACGACGAAGGCGCTGTTATTACCGCCAAAGCCCCGTCCACCCCTGACGAATTTTCCCGGGGGATGCTGGATGCCATGACCGCCGCGGCGGACAGCCTTGGTCTTTCGATCACTGAACTGTGCCAGTCGATCCGACTCTTGGCTCACGGCACCACTGTCGGCACCAATGCGGTCGTCCAGA
>JABIRP010000088.1 GCA_018699735.1 Rhodospirillaceae bacterium
ATCGCAGACTTCGAGGACGGCGATGTCATCGAGCTGTCCGACCTGCCACTGACCCAGAGCATGGTCAGCGTCAGCCAGGCCGGCGGCGTCACAACCATCGAGATCGACAGCGACGGCGACGGCATCGCCGACGCCAGCTTCCAACTGACCGGCAACTTCGAGGCAGGCTCACTCCTCGTCGGTGGCGACGGCAACATCCATTATGTACCGCCTGTCTCGATTACCGGAACGGCGGCTGAGGATTCGATTGTTGGCACGGCGCTGAATGACACACTGTCTGGCGTTGCTGGAGACGATACGGTCATTGGGCTTGGTGGCACTGACATCATCGACGGTGGTGCAGGTGACGACGTGATCTCGGGTGGGGCTGGCGCAGATGATCTAACCGGTGGCACTGGCCACGACACGTTCACTGGCACCTTGGCAGACTTCGATGGCGATGTTATCGGGGACTTCCAGGAAGGCGATGTGATTGAGGTCAGCAACGTTGCTCTAACTCAGGCGGCGGTGACGGTCAATGGGACCGGCGGCGTCACCACCATCTCCATCGACAGCGACGGCGACGGCATCACCGACGCCAGCTTCCAGCTTACCGGTAACTACGAAACGGGTTCTATTGTCGTCGGCGGCGACGGCAACATCCACTATGTGCCACCGGTGTCGATCACCGGGACGGCCGGTGAGGATTCGATTGTCGGCACGGCACTGAACGACACGTTGTCCGGTGTTGCCGGCGACGACATCCTGATCGGGCTTGGTGGCACCGACATCATCGACGGTGGCGCCGGTGACGATATACTCTCCGGTGGGTCTGGCGCGGATGATCTAACCGGCGGCAGCGGCAACGACACTTTCACCGGGACCCTGGCCCAGTTCGATGGCGACGCCATCGCCGACTTCCAGGAAGGCGACGTCATTGAGGTTACCGACGTCGCGCTGACACCGGCGGCCCTCACGGTGAGCGAAGCCGGCGGCATCACCACGGTCGCAATCGACAGTAATGGTGACGGCGTCGCCAATGCCAGCTTCCAGCTCACTGGATCGTATGAGGCAGGTTCTATCACGGTCGGTGGCGACGGCAACATCCACTATGTGCCGCCGGTGTCGATCACCGGGACGGCCGGTGAGGATTCGATTGTCGGCACGGCACTGAACGACACGTTGTCCGGTGTTGCCGGTGACGACACCCTGATCGGGCTTGATGGTGCCGACATTATTGATGGTGGTGCTGGAGCCGACCTGATCTCTGGCGGTGCGGGTTCTGACGACCTGACCGGCGGGCTTGGTAGCGACACCTTCACCGGCACCCTGGCCCAGTTCGATGGTGACGCCATCGCCGACTTCCAGGAAGGCGACGTCATCGAGGTTACCGACGTCGCGCTGACACCAGCAGCCCTCACGGTGAGCGAGGCCGGCGGCATCACCACGGTCGCAATCGACAGTAATGGTGACGGCGTAGCCGACGCCAGCTTCCAGCTCATCGGGGCGTTTGAAACCGGCTCAATCGTCGTCGGTGCTGACGGCGGAATTCATTATGTGCCCGCCGTCTCGATTACTGGTACAGACGGCGACGATCTGATCACCGGCACGGCTCTGGACGATACGCTTTCAGGCCGTGGCGGCAATGACACGATCATTGGACTGGCAAGCGCCGATATCATTGATGGTGGCTCCGGCGATGATCTGATCTCTGGCGGCCTCGGCGCCGATACGCTCACCGGTGGCGACGGCAGCGATACTTTCGCAGGCACGCTGGCAGAACTCGACGGCAGTATTTTCGAAGACTTCGACAGTTCCGACGAAATTCGCGTCTCAGGTGCTACATTCGGCTCCAGCGCGGTGACCGTGTTGCCGCCGGTCGCAGGCAAAACAACAATCACGGTCGATTCCAACGGCGACGGTATCGCTGACGCCACTTTCGTTATTGACGGCGAACATTATGGTCTTGGCGTCACGGTTGACGGCACCGATACCATCCTTCGCATCTCGGGACCGACCGTATTCGACGACGACTTGACCGGGACCACCGGTGACGACGCTATAAACCTCTTGGCGGGCAATGACGTATACCTCGGCCTTTCTGGAAACGACGCGGTCGTTGCGAACGACGGTAACGACTACGTCGATGGCGGTGCCGGCGATGACACACTGTACGGAAATCAGGGCAACGATACGCTGATTGGCGATACCGGCGACGATCACTTGTGGGGTGGCCAGGGCGACGACCTGATCTTCGGTGGCATCGGCGATGACTCTATGGAAGGTGGTGTCGGCAATGACACATTGCGCGGCGGTGATGGACGCGACACGGTAAGAGGCGCCAGCGGCAACGATAAAATCCATGGCGGCGGGGCGAACGATATTCTGTTAGCCGGTGCCGGCGACGACATGGTCCTGGGTGGCGCGGGCGACGATATTCTCTCGGGCGGGTCCGGTAACGACACACTGCTTGGCCGGTACGATAACGACACCCTCCGCGGTGGCGAGGGCGATGATTTCGGGCATGGTGGGACCGGTGATGACCTATTGGACGGTGGCCTTGGCGACGATACATTGTACAGTGGCTACGGACACGACGTGCTCTCCGGCGGAGACGGTCACGACTTCCTGATTGGCGGTGGCGGTGCGAGCACAGGCTCCGGCAAAGGCAGCGGTTCCGGTAAGGGAAGCGGTTCTGGCAAGGGCAGCGGCTCCGGCAAGGGCAGCGGTTCCGGCAAGGGTAGCGGTTCCGGTAAGGGCCATGGCTCCAGCAATGGCGTTGGTCACGGTTCGGGCCATAACACGGGTAAGGGCCACGGCTCGCACCAAGGCAGTGGCTCGGGCAAAGGCAGTGGAAGCGCTGTCTTTGACGACTATCTTGATGGCGGGGCCGGCGACGACAGCTTGTGGGGCGGTCTTGGCGACGACATTCTGATCGGCGGCGACGGCGATGACGGTCTCTTCGGTGGATACGACAACGACACGCTTTCCGGTGGCCTTGGCAACGATACGCTCCTCGGCAAGTATGACGATGACGTCCTCGTAGGCAACGATGGCAGTGACGAATTGTTTGGCGGGCAAGGTAACGATGCGCTTGCCGGTGGTGCCGGTGATGACATTCTACTCGGCAATAAGGGCAACGATACGTTGGATGGTGGCGCCGGAAGCAACTTCCTACACGGCGGAAGTGGCGATGACGTACTGATCTATGCCGATTATGGCGACGGTGGCGCGGTCCAGCTTTATGGCGGCAAGGGTAACGACATACTTCAATTGGATCTTACCGTCGGCCAACTTGCGGACGCGGCCGTTCAGAAAGACTTAAGTGACCTGGATGAGTGGCTTCACGGTGGCGCAAAGGGCACGTTCGAGTTCTCCGCTTTCGATCTGACAGTTCGCGACATCGAAGGGTATCAGTTGATCTAGCTGATCTCGCCTTGAATTGAGTAAATTTCTAATATTGATTGTTTTGGGATGAAGCGCTCGATGATCGAGACGCTCGTTACCTCAAGCTTACTTACTCATCATATCGATCAGGACTCGGAATAAACCTCATATGCGGCATCGATGCCTGCGTTCGCCGGTGTATCAAAACCATTCCGGCGAAGCACCGCCTCCAACGCGTTCATGCATCGCAGAACGTTGGGCTTTCGACAGACATGGCCCATGGTTCCAATCCGCCAGATCGTGCCGGCGAGTGGACCGAATGACGTGCCAATCTCAATTCCGAAATCCCCGAGAAGTTGGGACCGCACCTGCTCACCGTTACCGCAAACCTCGGGAATGAGTACACCGGTCACGTTCGCCATTCGATGTACCGGATCGCCAAATAGCTGTAACCCCATCGCCCGTAAACCGGCTCTCAGAGCCCGACTTGCCAGATCATGTCGCGCGAACCCGGTATCCAACCCCTCCTGGAGAACCACGCGCGCGCATTCCCGCGCCGCGTAGAGCATCGAGGTCGCCTCGGTGTGATGGTTCAGGCGCAGCGGGCTCCAGTAGTCCATGAGCATTCCCAGATCGAGATAGTTCGAACTGATCGCGGGACCGTTGGTCGCGACGTATCCGTCCGGTTGAATACCACCCTCAATATGTTTGCGCTCGAGGATCACCGCAACCGCCCGCTCGCCAATCGTTACCGGCGACGAACCTGGCGGGCCTGACATGCATTTCTGAAACCCCGCACTGACGGCGTCCAATTGCCAGGCATCCACCTCGACCGGCATACCGCCGAGCGTGGCGGTCGCATCCACATAAAGCAGCGCGTCGTGCTCCCGGCATACGGCGCCCAGACCCTCCAGAGGTTGCGCCATCGTCGTGGAGGTATCGCCGTGCACCATGGCCACGACCTTAGGCTTGTGTTCCGCGATCGATGCAGCGATGTCTGCCAGATCGAATACCTGCCCCCACTCCTGGTCGCGTGTTACGACCACGCCGCCGACACGCCGACAAATTTCCTCCAGCAAGTACCCGAAGCGCCCGAACCTGGGCACCAGCACTTTGTCGCCTGGCGCGATCAAAGAGCCCAGGCAAGCCTCGATCCCCGCGCGGGCGGTACCATTCACCAAGAATGTCCATTGGTTCTCCGTGCGATAAACTTGGCGGTACAGCGCCATAACCTGGCTCATGTATTCGGTGAACTCTGGATCAAACTGGCCCAACATCGGTGCTGACATGGCGCGCAAAACCCGCGGATAGACGTCAACCGGCCCAGGGCCCATCAATAGTCGCGATCCTGGGTCAAGTTCACCGTACAAATCCATCATATTTCCTCTCGCCATCAGTCGGGCCGCGCCAGGGCAGTCGTCTTCAACCGCCAGCGTTACGCATGCGCTGATTGCGGGCAAGGCCGAATTGCAGGTAGATAGGTTCCGACTATCCCAATTTGCCGGAGCGACCCAGATGAAAATCACCCGCGTCGAAGCCCGCCGTCATCGCGGCGACGAGACTGCACCCTATAGCGCCGAGATCGTCATCGTCCGCGTATTCACCGATAGCGAGGTTACCGGCATGGGCTTTGCCACGGCTCCCCCGAAGGTCGGCTCAATCTTCCAACAGATCATCGAGGAGGTCCTGGCGCCGCAGATCCTCGACGCTGACCCCAGATTGACCTCGGATCTGTGGGAGAAAATGCAAACCCAAGCCATTCCAAGGCGTGGCGGTGACGGGATCGTGCGGCCCTGCACCGCAGCGATCGATATGGCACTTTGGGATATTAAGGGCAAGGCACAGGGCGTGCCGGTCTCGCATCTCCTCGGTGGCCATCGCGACCTGGTTCCGACTTATGCTAACTGCGCTCATCATTTGCCGGCCGATGCGTTGGCCGAGCGCGCGGCCTCCTACGTCGCCAAGGGGCACAAGGCGCTTAAGATTCGGGGCACGCGAAGTTTCGTTACACCGGCAGAGGCGACCGAGCGGGTCCGCCAGGTGCGCGAGGCGATTGGGCCCGACGTGCGCCTCATGGTCGACGTCAACGGCAGCTGGGACGTCGACACGGCAATCCAGCAACTCAAGACGTGGGAGCCCTACGATGTCTACTGGCTGGAAGAGCCAGTACCACCGGCCGACATTCCCGGGTACGCACGGGTACGAGAGCGGTCGGGGCAGACCTATATCGTCGGTGGCGAGCAGCATGTCGGGTTGCTGGAGTTCCGTACGTTGATTGAGCACGGCAAGGTCGACATCGCACAACCGAATGTCTCGATCACCGGCGGCATCACCGACTGGCTTCGCATTCACGCCTATGCAACTGCGAGGGGCGTACCGATCTCACCATGGGATTTGCAGATGGTGCATATCCATATGGCGGCAGGTCTGGCGAATGTGCAATGGATTGAATACTTCATGGCAGACAACGCCCTCCTCGAGTTCCAGACCAAGCTGTTCGCCGGTGTCGCGGCACATGAGGAAGTGACGGAAGAAGGTGTATTCCTACGCGCACCGACAGACCCGGGCCTAGGCCTGGCATTGGACGAAGAAGTTGCGGATCGGTCGTTGGTGCAGACAAAGCGTAACCAATAATCCTCCCATGGCATTCCCACACCCTTGCAGTTTAAGTTTTGGACCATGAATAAACCAACGTATCGCCGCCGCGCGCTATCCATTTCGACGAAGTGGCCGGCTATTCCGCCGCATGGGTTCGGCGTCATCGATAGGGTGATGTGGGTTATGAATGGGGAGACCGGGGGTTTTACCTAGGGTAACCAAGATCCGGCTCGGGCCCGTACTGTGTCGGCGAAAGGAGGTTTGCGATGATCGGATATGTGACACTTGGAACAAATGATTACGACCGTGCTCTTGAATTCTATGACGCCCTACTCGGGGAAATCGGCAGCGCGCGCGTGCTCTCCAATGACTACATAACGCTCTGGGGCAACAAGGCTGGGGGAGCGATGATTGGTGTGATCAAGCCACATGACAAACAAGACGCGTCAGTTGGAAATGGTGTCATGCCAGCAATATTGGTCCAGGACGCGAGCACGGTTGCCCGCCTGCACGCCAAAGCGAGGGAGTTGGGTGGCTTGGACGAAGGAACACCGGGACCTCGTGGTGACAATGCCAGTAGCTTTGCCTATGTCCGAGACTTGGATGGCAATAAACTGGCCTTTTACTGCAATTGGCTGACGTGAGCTGAAGCCGACATGCGGTGACGCCACCTTAATCCGCACCTACCACCCCTGACGCGTATGCAGCCCGCCATCCATGGGGAGGACCGCGCCGGTGATGTATGATGATTGGTCCGAGGCCAGGAAAAGCGCCACTTCGGCCGTCTCCCAGGCGGTTCCCTGGCGCCGCATCGGAACCTTTTGATCACGTTTTTCGCGCAGCTCGTCGCGCGGCTTGCCGGTTGCCTTGTGGTAGCCTTCGATTGCCATTGGCGTATCGATGAAGCCCAGCATCAGGACGTTGCAGCGGATGTTGTGAGGCGCGTTCTCGTAGGCGAGCCAGCGGGTGAATTCGTTCAGCGCCATTTTTGAGGTTTTGTAGGCGATGATCGGCAAGGACATGATCGCCACGGTCGAACTGACATGGGTGATCACGCCGTTGCCCTGCTCTCGCATCACTGGCAGAACGTGCTTGCTCAACAGCATGGCGCCTGTGAGGTTGACGTCGAACACCGAATTCCAGGTGTCCAGGTCCAGCTTGGCGGTATCGCCATCGCTCGGCGCGATGCCGACATTGTTATGCAGAACATCAATCCGCCCGTGCTTTTCAGCAACGGCGTCGATCAATGCCTTGCAGTCTTCCTCCCGGCTGACATCCGTGACGTGGCACTCGGCGTCGAACCCCTCCAAACGGATCTGCTCCAAGGTCCCCTCAAGAGAGGCCATGCTGCGGTTGGCCAGGATGAGATTGGCACCCTCTCGCGCGAACAGAACCGCCGTCGCCCGGCCATTGCCAATCCCTTCGCCATCGGTCTGACCAGCCCCGGTGACAATCACCGTCTTTCCCTGTAACCGCATCTTGGCCCTCCCTCGAGTTTTCTATTCGAGCTTCAACAGTGCTCACTCGTCGGGAGCGGCCTTATCCTCTTCATCTAGGGAAAGCCGAAAGTCGCAATACTCGGCACCTTCCATGATGGTTTGCGTGCGCCGGAACTTGATGTCCGGGTTGAAACCGCCGAACATCTTGCCATCACGCCCGCAAGACAGGATGAAACCCATATCCTGCAAGCCCAACGCCTTATAGGTCTCAGCATATTTGCAGCGCGTAATGTTGTAGTGATACTGGGTGTCCGATTTCTCGAGGACCTCTCGCTCTAGGGCCCCGCCGGCGGACCATTGGCCATTGCCTTTCGACAGATGCTCAAACGAGTTTCCACCGCATCGCTCAGCCAAGTCGGCACCGGATTCCTCCGCTAATTTTTGAATTACCGACGAGGCAACCTCGATTGTTTTCTCGCGGCCGAATTCTTCGCTGAATGCCTCGATCAGCGGGCCCACGATCCGGGCTTCGATTTCTCTCCTGAGCAAAATCGGCAGGTCATTTATGTCCGTCATATTCAAACCTCGTTTGGGGGTGGCGATCATGTACCAGTTAAAGAAACGCCCGGTTAAGAAACACCCGGTTAAGAAACGCTACGAGAGATCAACCGGACACTCAAGAGCTCACCCCAAATCCTCATTGGAAAGTGCGTAGTGCAGCCGATAGGTCCCAAGCGCGGCCCGAGTTGCACCATGCTGCATGAGTGACGCTTCGGAAAGCGCCCCACCCTTCCAGAGCGGATCCAGTGGCTCCACCTCGATGGCCTCAAGAAAGAGCACCCAATCCGCAACGTCATCTGGGCGATCACGCATGGCCTTTTCAGCGGTCTCGGTGGCGCTTGAAGCGTGGTCACCTTGCAGCAAATGGCCGGCAACAATTCCTGGTTGGCCAACCAGGCTCGGCAAGACCTCGTTCGAGAGCCAGTTTGAAAGCGCTGCGTCTTGCCCGGGGGCTGCTTGCAGTCGCCCAGTTAGGATCGCTGCACCGCCACCTATACCGATTGAGGTGGCCACCTGGCTAAGTGTTCGATTGTTGTCCTTAATGTTCACCCCGACCCGACGCGTCCACTCCGTCGGATTGTTCAGGCGTTCGAGGTAAGCCGTAGATGTCAGCGTATCCAGCCCATCGGTCTCATAGAAGTGAAAGAATTCAGGTTCGCCCTCAATGGCGACATAACGCCGGCCTCTCAAAAAACCGGGTATGCCGACCCGTTCCGGCACATGCTCATGGCAATGCCAGTGATTGTAATCGGCTTGAAACTCCGGGGCGACATTATGCCAAATCGCGGCGACCCCCTTACCCAACAACGCCATTTGATCATCCTTCTGTTGCTTCCCTATCCGGTTTGGGCCGCTACACTCGCATACGACACCAGACCAGATGTGATAATCTTCAGGACATGCTGACATGAAAATCGCTCTACTCGAAGTCTCTCATTGGCATTTTCCGCTCTATATCGACGCCCTGATGACAGCCGTCGCAAAATCCGGTGCGGAGATCATCGGGGTCTCCGACCGGGACAAGGCGATCCGCGAGACGTATGGCAATAAATTCGGGTGCCCAGCCTATGCTGAATGGCGCGGGTTGTTGGGTGAGACCGAGCCCGACACGGCTTTCGCATTTGGGCGGCACCGCGAGATGCCGGAAATCGGCCGTGCTTTGATCGGCCTCGGCATACCCTTCGCGATCGAAAAGCCGGCCGGACTTGGCGCCCGTGACGTCGCGGCATTGCGCCAAGAGGCCGAGGCGGCTGGTGTTCAAGTGGCCGTGCCTCTGGTTCAAAGGGTCGGGCCTCTGCAGGCCCTGCTCGATCGCCTGATCGACGAAGAGGGTGCCGCATTCACCTCCACCGCGTGGCGCTTCAATGCCGGGCCGCCCAGCCGGTATCTATCCTCTGGCAATGGCTGGATGCTGGACCCAAACGAAAGCGGTGGCGGATGCTTGATGAACCTGGGGGCACATTTTGTCGACCTGGCGCTTAGCCTGCTGCCGGGCCCGCCGAACCAGGTCTTCGGACATGTAGATACATGCCTGCATGGTGCCGCGGTCGAGGATACGGCACTCGTGACCATGACTTCACCTGGCGGCGGGAGAGCACTGGTCGAGACCGGCTACAACTTCCCGGATGGGCCCGGCAAACGCGAGTATTCCTTCAGCCTGGCCAGCCGCTCACATTATGTACAAACCCGCCCCGGCGGCGTCGCGATTTTCCGGCCAGGCAAAGCGGCGGAGGAAATCGATATGAACCTGGATGCCGACCTGATGTATGGGATCTTCGCCGAGACGTTTCTTGGCGATCTTGCGGCGGGACGCAAGCTATCGCCAACGCTGTCGGACCTTGAGCCAGCCATACGGATCATCGACGCGGCATATCAGTCATCGCGAGACGGACAGGTGGTGAACTTGTAGCTCTCACCCCTACTGGTGACAAAAAAGCGCCCCACCGAAGGGGGCGCAGATTATGACCAGCGGGGAAGGGGATCTATCTCGCTGGAATGTCGAGGCGGGGGAGGACCGCCTGATACTCGTAAAGCATATCTTGGAAGTATTGATAAATGGTTAACGCCGTCAAAATAATTTGGCTCCTCGACGTTTCAAGTGGAATTGATGAGTTTTCCGAGTGGTGCGGCGATCAGATAGATCATGGTTATGAAGGTGTCGACATTGCGGTAGCCCCTGGCCCTAGCTCTGGCGGCCTTGAAGATACCGTTGAGGG
>JABIRP010000089.1 GCA_018699735.1 Rhodospirillaceae bacterium
CCCTCAACGGTATCTTCAAGGCCGCCAGAGCTAGGGCCAGGGGCTACCGCAATGTCGACACCTTCATAACCATGATCTATCTGATCGCCGCACCACTCGGAAAACTCATCAATTCCACTTGAAACGTCGAGGAGCCAAAAATCTCCGAGGTCACCTTTCCCGACATTGATGCGGTGCCAAGCTTTGATTACCTGTGCTTCTCGGTCCAGTTTTACAATATCCGATCTGGACTTAACGCCTGTATCAGCCAAATCATTCAACCTGTTACGGCTTTTGTTTGGTTATGAAAACGCACCACGCACCCTACTCGCGCGGATCGGCGTCCAACCGCACCACCATATCCTCACAAGCGGCATTCAGAGCCGGGTACCGCGCCATAACTAAGGGATCATGACCTGGGATGATGTGAGACCGGCTCTCGGCCAAGGCCCCAAGCCGGTCGAAACCGGTCAGCATCGTGCGAACGTCGGCAACGATCGGGTAAGGCGCCATTTCCTCGAAATTGTCATACATATGGCTGGCGTCGCTTGCCAAAACCAACCAGCCGCGACGGGTGCGCACCCGTACGCATTGAACACCCGGTGTGTGCCCGCCGATACAATGAACAGTAATGCCTGGCGCAATTTCGGCGTCCCCCGAGACGAACCCGACCCGCCCACTGTAGACGTGCCGCACCATATCGAGGACCTGATCCACCGTGTAGGCGCCGTTGAAATATGAATGCGCCATGCAGGGCCCTGTGGCGAATTGCATCTCTTGCTCTTGCAGATGGAAGCGTGCTGCCGGGAAGTCCGAGAGCGTACCGGCGTGGTCAAAATGCAAATGGGAGATGATCACATCCGTCACCTTAGCGGCATCGATACCGAGCATGGCAAGCCCTTCGACAGGTGTGCACCGCATTTCCGGGCGCCAAAGCTCACCCGATTGGGTCCGTCGGCGCGCAGCCTCGGCGGCATCGAAGCCGGTATCGACCACGATCGCGCGCTCCGCGTTTACGATCGCCCAAATATAGTAGGAGATAGGCTGGGCCGTGCCGTGCAACGGGTCGGTCCAGGCATTGGTTATGAAAGTCTCATGACGTTTTCGCTCAGAGCGATACGCGTATTGGATCGCGTAGACCTCATAGGTCGTGTCATCGGTCATTCGCCACACTCCTCTGTATGATTTTACCGCGATGCATCAGATGCAGCCTAGGGATAGTGCCGCCGTTGGGTCAACGCTCGTCGCAACCAACTCGACACTAGGGCCGGCAGAACTTTGCCGGAGCCTTAACGGTTTATTAGGGTTTACTGCGTAGAACGGTACGTGAATACACGTAGTGTCGCCAATAAGCTTTGGCTACGGTGACGAACAGAAAGGATCAGGATATGGCCCCCGCCACTCACAATCGCCGCACCATCAATTCCCACGACGATTTCAGCCCGAGTGGCCAGTCCAATCCGCAGATCGAAAACATCAAAGCGTTCAAGAGCGACGTCAACGATCTCATTCAAGCCGTGCACGCGATTGAGAATGCCGTCTATGCCATGATCGGCAAGTAAAGCGTACGCGTCACTCTTTAGCCCGTTCCGCCGCCTCCTCGTCTGGGTCAAGCAGGCGGTGGACGTGAATAATGAAGTAGCGGATCAGCGCGTTGTCGACCGATGACTGCGACTTGGCGCGCCAGATCTTTTCCGCCTCAGCGTAATTCGGATAAACACCGACCATATCGACCTTATCGAGATCGGCGAACTCTCGCGAGGTGGTGTCTTTCAATTCGCCGCCAATCACCAGATGCAGTAGTTGCTTGTCCAAGTTGCCCTCCCAGGCTGCAGGCTGTTCCGATTAATGGTGACGCATTCGGCCGGCACTGGGAAGGGGGCGGCGCGGGCAATAGGCGTGGCTTACACGCGCACTTACCCAGGCTTGACGGTAATCAGCGAGAAACTGAGCGGTATCTGCGGTGCACCAGCCGGGAGCCGCCAGAGTCGATCCTCACCCTCGGTCATATTCGGAAACAAACGCCAAGGAAGCGCGTCGTATTCCTTGAGAGACCGGATGCCCAACTCAGCATCGGCAAGCGCCGTCACAATTTCCCCGATCGGATGGATCCATTCGTAGGTCTTGGAGTTCTTTATGACCGCCTTGTCGTCTGAGTAGTCGCTAGGATCGTCAAAGATCAAGGGCTCGGGCTTGTGAAAGTAGCCATAGCGCGGCTGCAAAATATCCGCGTCGCTCTCGTCATCAAGACTAAGCGCGAAGGGATGCGCGTCAGCCAACAGCAACCGGCCGCCTGGTCGCAAAAAATGGGCGATCACGCGGGCCCAACGCTCTATATCCGGGAGCCAGCAGATCGTGCCCCAGGTGACAAACACCAGGTCGAACTTGCCTGCAATCAGATCAGGAGCCGCATAGACGTCCCCTTGAACGAAGGTTGCCGGAACATCAATGTCCGCCGACAGTGCCCGCGCGGCTTTGATTGCTTCACCGGAAAAATCCAACCCCGTCACGCGGGCGCCCATGCGCGCCAAGGCTAGGCTATCCATCCCGAAATGACACTGCAGATGCAAAACATCCTGGCCCGAGATGTCCCCTAATTCCTCGGCTTCAATCGAATGCAATCCACGCGCACCGGCCTTGAAGGCTGCCATGTCATACATATTGGAGGCGAGATGCACGCCAACCACCTCGTCCCACCGGGCCTGATTGACGGCAATCGGATCGCTCATCGCCCAACCGGGCGGGAACCCCCTTCAAGCCGGCTCATGCCCTCATGGGCGCGGCCGTAGCGAGGCGACAACCGCAGGGATTGCTCGTAACAAACGCGGGCTTGGTCCAGGTGTTTGGCACGCTCGAAAACCGCCCCCAGCATGTACCACGCCTCGTGGTCGTTCGGATCGAGGTAAACCGCCCTGTTCAACATCTGAGCGGACTGCTGCATCCAACCTGCCTGGGCGCAGACCAACCCGAGTTGGCGTTGATAGTCGGCATTTTCCGGCTCAAGCACTAGCGCCTTACCGGCCAATTGCGCTGCATCGTCCAGCCGTTCGTTCTGTTGTGCCAGGATACTCTTCACATGCGCCGTGCGCGCCGTCTCCGGTTTGCCATCGGTCACGGAGAGATAAAGCGATTCCAGGCGGCCAGCGTTCGGCTCTGTGTCGTGGGTCGGTTGCATGAGAGGCATGTTAGCCCGGATTCTGGAATGCGCGGCCAAAAAAACCGACGTTCATAAGGTAACCGTGTCGCCGTGTTCGGGCACCTCGGCGGACCAGCCGAGATTTCCTGAGATGCGCTCGCATAGCACGTTCGACGCAGAGGACTCGCCATGCGTAACGAAGGTCCGCTCGGGCGGGCGTTCAAAGCCGCCGAGCCAATCCATAATCTCATCCGCGTCAGCATGCGCCGATAACATCGTGAGATTTGCTATCTCTGCTCGGACGGTAATTTCCCGCCCGTGTATCTTCACCTGTTCTGCCCCGGCGATGATATTCGCCCCGCGCGTACCACCGGCCTGGAAACCGGTGAAGACGATCGCGTTGCGCGGGTCAGATGCGTAATACGACAAGTGATGCAACACCCGGCCGCCGGTCGCCATCCCACTGGCGGAAACAATCACCTTGGGCATCGGATCATGGTCCAACGCCTTGGACTCCTCGACATCGCGAACATAGCGGGCCACGGCGCAAACCGCGTCGCATTCGGCCTTGTCCAAGCGATGCTCTCCGGCGTGACGCTGAAAAACCTCGCTCGCGTTGATCGCCATCGGGCTGTCCAGATAGATCGGAAGATCCGGGATCCGGTCGGATTTTTTCAGCCGGTAGAGGTGATAGAGCAAGTCCTGGCTCCGCCCGACCGCAAAGGCCGGCACGATCACCGTTCCGCCGCGCCCGGCGACCCGAGTGATGATCTCGGCCAACTGATCTTCAACATCTTCCGCCGTGTGCGCCCGATCGCCATAGGTCGATTCGACCACCAGATAGTCAGCGCGGCGCATGCAGGTTGGTGGGACCATGACGGGGCTATCCGGCCTGCCGAGATCGCCCGAGAACACGATCGTCCGGCCATGCCATGAGATTTCCAGGATCGCTGCACCCAGAATGTGGCCGGCCGGGTGAAACGTGCAGAAGGCTCCGTCTGGCAAAGCAATCGGCCGACCGAAAGCCACCGGGCGGAACAGGTCCAGCGAGGCTCTCGCATCCGCCTCGGTATAGAGCGGGAGAGCAGGTTTGTGCTTCGAGAACCCGTGGCGATTCGCGTACTCGGCGTCCTTTTCCTGCAGATATCCGCTATCCGGTAACAGCACCCCACAGAGATCCATGGTCGACCAGGTGGCGATGACCGGCCCCTTGAAGCCCTTGCGCGCCAAGAGCGGTAAGTACCCCGAGTGATCAAGATGCGCGTGCGTTAGCACAACTGCATCTAACCCGCTCGGCTCGAACGGTGGCGACGCCCAATTGCGCAAACGGAGCTGTTTGTAGCCTTGAAACAAGCCGCAATCGATCAGGATGCGGGTGTCATCGGCCTCCAACAGGTACTTCGACCCGGTGACCGTCCCCACTCCGCCCAGGAAGCTCAAGCGCATTGGCTGTTTCAGTGCCTTGGCCTACGCGTTCGGGCGGGCGAAGGCCGCTTCCATCTCGCGGCGAACCTGAACCGCATGATCGGCCTCATCGTAGGCCACATCTGACCACGCGAGACATTCGCCGGTTTTCACGTCGCGCTTCAGCTTGACGTTGCCGGCTAGACCAAGCGGCAGGTAGCCCTGCTTGAGCGATACGTCGGCCGGGGTCTGTTTACCCCAGACACAGAACCCGCCCTCACCGTCGAGCATTTCGCCGGCTTTCATGTCGCGCTTGGCGGTCGCGACCACGTCGGAGTTGAAATAACGCGAGCAGCCGGTCGGCTCCCCCCGCAGCGCCGCACTGGCAACCGTCAGGCCGAGCTCCAGCCCGATCATGTGGGTCGGGCGAAACAGCGAGGCATACCGGAAGCTTGAGTCCGGGAGCATGTTGTACTCCTCGAAACAATATGTGGCGTAATCGGTCTCCGCCTCGATAACGACGTAGGTGCCGTATTGCAGGTGGTTTTCCACCGGGCTCATATCGCGGTAGACCGAGGAGACAACCTCAGTCGTGCCAGCGTGACTGACTGTGCC
This sequence comes from Rhodospirillaceae bacterium, assembly GCA_018699735.1. Lineage (GTDB taxonomy): Bacteria > Pseudomonadota > Alphaproteobacteria > Thalassobaculales > Thalassobaculaceae > JABIRP01. Next base: position 5,135 of record JABIRP010000089.1, read on the forward strand.
GCCGGCCGATTTCGGCTTACAGATCTCAGCCAACTCGTAAACCGTGGCCGCCGGAAAGGCGAGACCGTCCGGCTGCGGTGTCAGGCCGGTGGCGTTACACACCGCCGTCATCTCGATGCCCGACTTGGTGCCATCGATGAAACTGTTGAACATCTTCGGATTGAGCCGGCCGCGCTCGACCACCTCCTTCGACCAACCGAAATGCTCCCAGACTGTGTCTGGCGTCGACTGATGAAAGCTCGGGTGATAGCGCGTGCCCTTGCCGGCTGTGACGACTTTGAAACCGCAGGCGCGTGCCCAATCGACATGTTCGCAGATCAACGCCGGCTGATCGCCCCAGGCCATGGAATAGACCACGCCCGCATCCGCCGCCTTGCGCGCCAGCAGGGGGCCGGCGACCACATCGGCCTCGACATTGACCATAATCACATGTCGGCCATTCGCGATCGCCATCAGGCAATGTCGGATACCGGCGGCGGGATCGCCGGTGGCGTCAATCAGAACCTCAAGCCCGTCCGCCTTGATCAACGCCTCAGCATCATCGGTCAGGAATGTCGAGCCGGATGCCAGCGCATCGTCGAAGCTGGTCGCGGCAAAACGCTCGTCTTCCCAGCCGATATGACGAAGTGTTTCCTTGGCTTTCTCCGGCGCCAGATCCGCGATGCCGAGAACATGGGTACCAGTGGTCAGCCGTGCCTGGCTGAGATACATCGCGCCGAACTTGCCGGCACCGATGATACCAACCCGAACCGGGTTACCCTGCTCGGCGCGCTCGCCCAGCATTCTTGCCAAATTCATGTCTTCGCCTTCCCGGAGCCCAAGAAATTTTAGAGACTTGTTTAGGCCCTTGTTTATGCCCTGGCCGAACCCACGGTCAAGCCGCCACAAACGTAGAGCACCTGACCTGTGACAAAGCCAGAGCGGGCATCGAGGAAGAACGCGACCGCGTTGGCAATATCCTGAGGCTGGCCGATGCGCTGCACCGGGATGGTTTTCAGGATTTGCTCTGTCCTCGGGTCATCGGCTGGATTGACCCTATGCCAGAGCGGTGTCTCGATGCTGCCGGGGCCAATGCAGTTGACTGTGACCCCGGCCGGGGCCAACTCGAGGGCCCAGGTTTTGGTCAATCCGTGCAAAGCCGCCTTGCTGGCTGCGTAAGCCGTGCGCAGTTCCTTACCGAGAGCCGCCCGGCTCGAAATCGAAACGATCCGCCCGAAACCGCTTTCCCGCATCCCAGGCGCCAAGGCCTGTCCGATCTGGATCGCCGCCCTGACATTGAGCGCCATCACATCGTCAAAATCCTCAAGTGTCTGATCCTCCAATAGGGCCGGGCGGACATGACCGACGTTATTGACCAGGCGGGTAATTTTGCGGCCGCCAGACAAGGCGCCCTCCAGGGCTTGCGCGGTGTGCCGCTCATCCATCAGGTCGACCCGCGTGAAATCATCCACCGCGTCATGGTCCGGGTCCTCGCGGTCAAAGACGAGAACCGAGTAGCCCTCCTCTTTCAGGCGTTTGCAAATTCCCCCACCAATACTGCGCCCACCGCCGGTGACCAGCACCCATTCCGTCATCGTTCTCTCCGGATCCCTATTGCATCAAAACCTGATAGAGAAGCGCAAAAGTCGCCAGCCAACCCACCGCGAAAGCCAAAGTACGGATGAACGGGATGCCTGCGATATGGAGCACAACATGGGCCACCCGAGCAAAGAAGTATACCTGGGTCGCGAGCACGGTATTGGCATTCGAGACCCCCGCCAGGTGGGCCACGATAACGATAGCGGCAAATGGCACCAAGCACTCCAGCGCATTCATATGAGCTCGTTTCGCCCGCTCGGCCCACGGCGAGAGAACCTCATCGTCGCGGCGATAGGTCAGCGCTTCAACCATCCCAAGCCGGGCAATTCGCGCCAAAATGTACGGTATCCACAGCAACGCGGTTAGCCCGGCTGCATATGCGAGCATGGTCAATTCAATCGTCATGGCTATCCTCCCTCGAAACTTGTTCGTATCCCCCAAGTGTTTGGAGGATACCTCGGATTGTCTCATGGCGTCATAGCCAGAAACGAAAAAGTAAATGAATGGACCTGGCGAAGCCGCCAGGCCCTTAGTCGAAAACTGGCTGTTGTCTTTTAGCGTTAGGGCGTCAGATCAAGCGCCTCGACAACTCGGTCGTACGGGATGCCAGCCTCATCATTAAGCTTTTTCACATCCGCTTCTGAGCCGGCATCAAACAGGCACATGCACCGACCATCCTCTGGGGCGAAGGTCGTGCGGATGTAGCTGATTTCCGTGCCGGCGGCCTTCATTTCCGCCGCCTTGCCGATCGCGGCTTTCTGTGCGCCGCCGAGATCGTCCATGCTGATGCCCTTAAGGCTGCGTTCGACCATATAGGTTCCCATTTTCTGAACTCCTGATTGATTTGCGATACCGCTATGGAAACTCGGATGAGCGCTCAATCACACGACCAATTTCTTATCGACGCATAACTGAGAGTTATTGGGAAACCCTCTGAGATGCTCAGTCGTATAACTGTGTACTCAGGTATTTGAGCCCGGAGTCTGCCATCACTGTCACGACCGTCGCATCCGGTCCCAATCGTTCCGCAACCCGCAAGGCTGCAACGACATTGCCACCAGTCGAGGTTCCAGCGAACATCCCTTCCTCACGAGCCAGTCTGCGTGCCATTTCCATAGCATCTTCTGTAGACACAGAGGTTATTTCGTCAATGAGGTCGGGCTTCCACAAGGGTACAATGAAGCCAGCCCCCACGCCCTCGATCTTGTGAATGCCAGTTTCACCGCCCGACAGGACGGCGGATTCGCTCGGCTCAACCGCGACGACATGGGTATCTGGATTGTAATCCCTAAGCGCCTCTGTGACGCCGCGAACGCATCCGCCAGTGCCGACCATCTGGACAAAAGCATCAACATTTCCTTCTGTCTGCCGCCATATTTCATCGCCCATTCTGCGATACCCGATGACCTGATCGACGTTATGAAGCTGGTTCGTCCAATATGCACCGAGATCGTCAGCGACCCCCCGGGCGGTCTCGACCATGGTCTTGATCAAAGCCTCATCAATACCGCCGTCATTGCTCGGAACAACGGTCAGATTGGCACCAAGGGCATGCATGTGTTTACGCTTTTCTTCGCTGAACGCGTCGGACGTGACAATTTCGAGGGCATACCCTTTGACCGAACAAACGAGTGCCAGGGATACACCGGTGCTGCCGCCAGTGTACTCGACCACGACTCCACCCTTTGGCAGCCGGCCATCGTTTTCGGCGGCTTCGATCATGGCAAGAGCCATCCGATCCTTCATGCTGCCGGTTGGATTGCCGCTTTCCAGCTTAACCAAAACACGGGCATGGCCTGGCGGAACGACATGCGACAGCACGACGAGTGCCGTATCCCCGATACCACCCAATACCGATTCCTTGATATTTTCGTCGTCTCTCATGACTTACTCCTCATCAAATCATGCCCCGGAAGTCCTGGGCGCGGGCGTGGCACAATGCGACGCATGAAAGGCCTAAATCAGAAATTCCGAAACAGTCGATGGCTTATCAATGCATAACCCCAGGTTATCGATTGTTCGTGTAATCTCTGTATGGTGCCGAGAATTTCGGAGGGCCTGAATATGGAAATGTCCCAAATCAGATACGCCCTGACTGCGGCGAAGACGCTGAATTTCACCAAGGCGGCAGCTGAGTGCAACGTCTCGCAACCAGCTCTGACCAAGGCCATCAAGACCTTGGAGGCGGATCTAGGCTCGCCGTTGTTCCATCGCGAGGGAAAACGCATCCTGATTAGCGACTTCGGTAAGACGATGCTACCGCATCTGCAGCACATTCTCGATGAAACGCAAGTCGCGCGAACCCTCGCCGATAACTTCAAGCTTTTCGACCAGGTTCCGGTCCGTCTTGGGGTCATGTCGACGGTCGGACATCTGCGTTTGTCCCGTTTTCTGGCCAAGTTTCAACACGAGTATGAGGGGGTCGACGTCGTCGTGACCGAGGCGAGCGTGACGGAGTTGAGGATCGCTCTCGACGAGGGAGAGATCGATATTGCCGTGATGAATATCTTGGACCATCCGCGCGATGCACTTCATGTCCATGATCTCTATGACGAGCGGTATATAATAATCTTTCCTCCGGATCATACGCTCGGCTCGTTGAATGCGATCAAGCTCAGCGACCTGTCAGGCCAGCCGTATGTCGATCGCCTGTCCTGCGAGATGCGGGAGATGATGTTCAACGTGTGCGATGATATGAAAGTGGACATCTATGCCCGGTTCCGCTCCGAAAGAGAGGACTGGGTACAGGCGATGGTGCTGGCGCGGATCGGTTTCGCGTTCATGCCCGAGTATTCGGTTACGCTGCCGGAGCTACTTCAGCGGCCATTGATCGAGCCGGCCGTCAGCCGAACGATTTCATTGATTACTGTTCCCGGCCGTCCATTCAGTCCGGCGGTGGCCGCAATGGTTCGCTCGGTGAAAAGTTTCGCTTGGCCAGGCTGACGCCCGGCTACTTGATCACCCGGAGCGGCGCACCGTCGTGCCAGGCTTGGATGTCTTCGACCATCTGGCTGTAGAACGTGCGATAGCCCTCCTCGGTCACGTACCCCACATGCGGCGTCATGATCAGGTTTTCGAGTGATCGGTATGGATGATCGACCGGTAGAGGCTCGATGTCATAGACGTCGGTCGCCGCCCCTCTAATTTGCCCAGTCGTAAGCGCCTCGATCAGCGCCGCCTGATCGACGATCGGGCCGCGCGAGGTGTTGATCAGCGAGGCCGTTGATTTCATCAGTGCCAGTTCGCGGGCGCCGATAAGTCCCCGCGAGCGGTCGGAGAGCACAACATGGATGGAGATGAAATCGGAGCGCCGAAACAGTTCGTCCTTGTCGACCAGTTCGGCCCCAACCTCGGCGCAACGCTCCGCAGTCAGGTTTTGCGACCAGGCGACAATGTTCATCCCGAATGCAGGTGCGACCTTGGCCACATGACCGCCAAGCCGGCCAAGGCCGAGGAGGCCAAGGGTTTTGCCATGCAGTTCCACACCCATTCGGGTCTGCCATTTGCCCTCGCGCATCATGCGATCATCGTGTGGCGCGTAACGCGCGCAGGCGTGGATCAGGCCCCAAGCGTGTTCCGAGGTTCCCCAGCCCGAACCGGAGGTGCCGCAGCAGGTCACACCCTGCGCCCGCGCTGCCGCAAAATCGACCGAGGCGTTGCGCATGCCGCTGGTAATAAAGAGCTTCAGGTTCGGTAATTTCGCAAAAACCTCGCCCGGAAACGGCGTGCGCTCGCGCATGGCACAGACGATTTCAAAATCGGCCAATCGCTCCGCCAGCGCACCCACCTCGACCAAATTATCCTTGAAGACGACCGGTTCATAGCCATCCGGCAGACTGCCCCAATTCGCCATGTCGAGGGAGACATTGGCATAGTCGTCTAATATGGCGATCTTGGGCATTGGAGGCCTCCGTTTCCGTCTCTACTCGTCATCCCGGACTTGCTCCACTGCTGTCCGGTTTAGCCTTGCCTCTTCTGATACCGTTTCCCGGCTAAGCATCGCGAGAGCCGGGATCTCGACCAAGCATGGCCGCGTCCTCCCGGCGAGCCCCCGGATAGCCGCTGCGCGACTTCCGGGGAGCGGCGAGGGTGTGGTGGTGAAAAAGCGCCTAATTCATTCCTTCGGTGTGAAGGTAAACGAGGCTGAATTCATACAATAGCGCAGACCCGTCGGGTCCGGGCCATCATCGAAAACATGCCCAAGATGCGCCTCACACCGCGCACAATGGACCTCGGTGCGAACCATAAAATGCGAGCGGTCGGTTGTGGTTTCCACCACGTCTTCCGCGACCGGTTGCCAGAAGCTTGGCCAACCACTGCCGGATTCGAACTTGTGGTCGCTGTCAAACAAAGGCTCACCACAACACACACAACTATAGCTCCCGGGATCCTTGCTGGATGCGAACTCGCCGGTACCCGGGCGCTCGGTCGCGTGTTCGCGGGTGACACTGTATTGTTCGGGCGTCAGTTGGGCGCGCCACTCGGCTTCGGATTTGACGACTTTTTCCATGGGTGTAACTCCGGTTCGATATCCAGTCGATGGTAAGTATTGGTCGCAGGCGATGGCCCGACAACCCCTCACCCCTTGCGACGTTCCTCGACCAGCGCGCCGTCAGCCGCCAAGGCCGCAATATCGTCGTCTGAGAAACCGTGCTCTTTCAGTATTTCGCGCGCATGCTCAGCAAATTTCGGCGGCAGACGACGGATCGAGCCTGGGGTCCGTGAGAACTTGATCGGAATACCAGCCATCTCATACCAATCCTGTTTGACCCGCATCTTGCGGTGGGCCGTATGCGGATGGTTCATCACTTCGGCCATGTCGCGCACCGGACCGATCGGCAGGCCCGCCGCGAGCAACCGGTCGCAGAGCGCATCGCCATCAACCTCCGAGAACACCGCCGCCAATTCGGCCCGCAAGGCGTCACGATTTTCCAGACGTCCGGCATTGGAACTGAAGCGCTCGTCGTCGGCCAGTTCCGGGCGGCCGATCTCGCTCGCCAAACGCCGCCAGGCCCGGTCGTTGCCGCCGGCTACAAAGACCTCGCAGGTTTTGGTCTGGTATTTGTCGTAGGGGCTGATGTTTGGGTGCTGATTGCCGGTCAGCCCCGGAGTTTTACCGGACAGGAAATAGTTCGGCACGTGTGGGTGCATCAACGCCAAACCGCAGTCGTAAAGCGTCATGTCGATATACTGCCCCTTGCCGGAGCGCTCACGTTCCAGAAGCGCCATCAGAATGGCATTGGACGAAAACAATCCAGTGCCGATGTCGACCATCGGAATGCCAATCCTGACACCGCCGGTCTCAGGCTCGCCGTTGATCGAGAAATGCCCGACCATGGCCTGGATGATGCCGTCATAGCCCGGAAACCCGCCATACGGGCCATCGCCGCCAAATCCTGAGATCCGGCAATGCACCAGTTTCGGAAAGCGCTTGGAGAGCACCTCTTCATACCCAAGTCCCCATTTCTCCAGGCTGCCCGGCTTGTAATTCTCCATCAGCACGTCCGCGCCTTCAAGCAGGCGAAACAGGACGTCTTTGGCCTCCTGTTTCGACAAGTCGAGAGCCATGGAGCGCTTGTTGCGATTGATGCCAGTGAAATAGGACGCGTCGCCCTCGTGGAACGGCGGGCCCCAATCACGCACTTCGTCGCCTTGAGGTGGCTCGACCTTGATGATCTCGGCCCCGTGGTCGCCCAGCATCTGGGCACAATACGGGCCACCAAGGACCCGGGTAAGATCGATCACCTTGACGCCGGCAAGCGCGCCAGCGGATTGCGTTTCGTCAGTCATAGTCACTCTCGTCACAGCGATGAAGGGGCAATTTGAGAGAACCGGCGGTCCTCCCGGAAGTACAATCGTGCGCACCATATCCGCTCCACCCGTGTTCGTCACCCGGCGTGCTATGCTCGAACAGACCAACCGCCACCACCGGGGACGGGGATGCAGTTTCTTGAGACGATCGTGGGGTTTCTGGCTGCCGCCGTGATCATCGTTCCGCTTTTCACACGCCTTGGATTGGGCTCGATTCTCGGGTACCTGGCGACGGGACTGGTGATCGCGACCATAGCCAACCACCTGATCGAAGACCCTGAGGTCCTCCTGAAGTTCGGCGAGTTCGGGGTGGTTTTACTGCTGTTCCTGATCGGATTGGAGATGCATCCGCCTCGGCTATGGAGCTTGCGCCGACCGATCTTCGGGCTGGGCGGGCTACAGATCGGCGTAACCGCATTTCTCCTCACTGGTGCCGGGGTCTTCCTCGGCCTCGGATTGGCCACAGCGATACTGGTCGGCTTGGTTCTCGCATTGTCCTCTACGGCCGTCGCCGTCCAGCTTTTGTCCGAGAAAGGACAGTTGCGCACGCGGTATGGCCGTACGGCCTTCTCAATGCTGCTGGCCCAGGATCTGGCGGTAATCCCTCTGTTGGCTCTGATACCGATGATCGCCCTGCCGGATATGGGCGCTGAAGCAGTCATGGACCCCAAAGGCATCATGGTCGCGATCGCTGCTATCGTCGGCGTCATTGTTGCTGGCCACTTCTTGACTGGGCCTTTCCTGGCCATCGTCGCCTCTACCGGAGTGCACGAGATCTTCACAGCCTCGGCCCTGCTGATTGCTGTCGGCACGGCGACGATCATGGAACTGGTCGGCCTGTCCATGGCGCTCGGCACCTTCATTGCCGGCGTGCTCCTGGCGGAATCCGAGTTTCGCCATCAACTGGAAGCCGATATCGAGCCCTTCAAGGGCCTGCTGATGGGGCTGTTCTTCATTGCCGTTGGCATGACCGTCGATATCAAACTGATAATCGACCGTCCGGGCCAAGTATTCGGCCTAGCGGTCGGCCTGATGGCGATCAAATTCGCGGTCTTGGTTGCGCTGGGGAAGTTGGTGAGGTTGCGGACCGGCGCCACGCTGCGGCTTGGCATTGTGTTGTTCCAGGGCGGTGAATTCGCCTTCGTGCTACTCACCGCTGCCCTCAGTGCCAACGCCATAGATCAGGAGTTGGCGGCACTTCTGATCGCGGTTGTCACGGTCACCATGGTCGCAACTCCGATTGCTTTCGCCGGGCTGGAATGGTTTCGCACACGCTTCGCCGGACCAACGGAACAGCCGGAATTTGATCGCATAGAGGCGACCGAGGGCCGGGTTATCATCGCCGGGTTCGGTCGGGTCGGGCAGATGGTCGGCCGGGCGCTCGCCACTTCCGGCATCCCATTCACCGCACTCGACAACAGCCGAGAACAAGTCCGCGTGGTTCGCCGCTTCGGTAACAAAGTGTTCTACGGCGACCCCTCGCGCCTGCCGATGCTCCGCGCCGCTGGAGCGGCACAGGCCGAGGTGTTGGTCCTAGCGATTGATGATGCGGAGGCTTCGATCGCCACGGTCGAGTTGGTGCGTAAACACTTCCCTCACCTCAAGGTCTATGCCCGGGCACGGGACCGGAACCACGCAGCCCAATTGATGCGGCTCGGCATCGACCGTGTGGTCCGCGAAACTTTCGCCGGCAGCTTGGAGATCGCAACCCATGCGCTGCAGGGCTTGGGCGTCGCGGCGCAGGAAAGCCATGTGATCGTCGATCGCTTTCAGGAACACGACGAGGCCATGCTCCGCGACGAGGTTGCCCCGGGCCAAATCGCCGTGCCGGTTCCCACCACGGCACAAAGCGAAGGCGAGACCGCAATGCAGCTTGAGGGTCTATTCAGTCGTGACGAAAAAATCGAGGCGGACAGCGACGATTGAGACCTTGGCACGGCGTGACAAACTCGCCGTTGAGCCCACGTCACCCTTGAGGCTATAACCCCCGGGAGAATTCAATCGGCGGGCTGCGTTTGGTAGCCCCGGC